>NZ_JACFSZ010000013.1 GCF_014805525.1 Rhabdothermincola sediminis
ACCCACCATCCGGCACGCCTCGGACACGTTACCGAGCTCCTCAGCCAGCTCGAGCACACGCCGGCGCCGCTGATAGATGATCTCTGTCGGGGTCATGGTGATGGACTCCTCTGGGTCAGTGGAACGAACCACGGGTCCATCACCACCCCCACACCAACGAGGGCGGTGTCAACTCAACCCCCGGACAGGACGGACTAGACCGGGTCCGACCCCCGGCCGCCCGCTCGACCGCTCACCAGCGAGCGGTCGGGGTGCGATCGATCATTCAGCCGCGTCGGAGAGCGCCTCGGCGAGCGCCGGGTGCACCAGCAGGCTCTCGACGATGTCGGTGACCCGGAGCCCGGCGTTGACCGCCAGCGCGATCACCGAGATGAGCTCCGCGGCGTGCCGCCCCACGATCGAGCCGCCGAGGACCACCCCCGTCGCCGGGTCGGACACGATCTTCACGAAGCCCCGGGGGTCGTTGTCGATGAGCGCTTTGGCGTTCGCCGAGAAGGGCACCTTGGTGACCCGGATCTTGCGACCCTCGGCGAAGGCGTCGGCTTCGGCCAAGCCGACGTCCGCGATCTCCGGCTCGGTGAAGATGGCCGACGCCGCCTTCTCGTAGTCGAGGTGGCGGTGAGGGCCGACGTGCAGGCCCATGGCGTGCTCGGCGATCTTGCGACCCTGCATCGCCGCCACCGACGACAGGGGCAACTTCCCCGACAGGTCCCCCGCAACGTAGATGTGGGGAACGGTCGACTGGCAGTTGTGGTTCACCACCACGTAGCCGGACCGGTCGACCTTCACCCCCGCGGCGTCGAGGCCCAGTCCCTCCGAGTTGGGGATCGACCCGATGGCCAGGATCGCGTGCGATCCGCTCGCGGACCGCCCGTCGTCGCAGCGCACGGTCACCGACTCACCCGCGACCTCGACCCCGACCGCCCGAGCACCCTTGAGCAACCGCACCCCCCTTGCCAGGAAGTCCGCTTCGAGCGCAGCCGCCACCTCCGGGTCCTTCTGGGGGAGCACCTGCTGGCGGCTCACGATGAAGGTCACCTCGCTGCCCAGCGACGCGAACATGTGGACGAACTCCACCCCGGTGACCCCCGCGCCGATCACCACCAGGTGATCGGGCAGCTCCGGTGGCGGGTACGCGTCACGGGTGGTGAGGACCCGGTGGTGGTCGACGGCGGCCCAGTCGGGGATCCGCGGCCGGCTGCCGGTGGACAGCACGATCACGTCGGCCTCGAGGTGCTGGGCGCCCTCGTCCGTGTCCACGAGCACCTCGTGCGGGCTGGCGAGACGGCCCCGACCCCGCAGCAGCCGCACCCCCTGGCTCTCGAGCAGTTCCGTCACCGAAGCCTGCAACCGGGCCTCGATGGAGCCGATGCGCTCCTTCAGCGCATCGAAATCCAGTGCTGCGCTCACCTGGGTCAGGCCCATCCCCGGCGCCTCGTTGATGAGCCGCAAGGCGCCGCCGGTGGCGATCATCGCCTTGGAAGGGATGCAGTCCCACAGGTGCGCCGCGCCTCCCACGATGTCCTTCTCGACCAAGGTGACCTCGGCCCCGAGTCGAGCGGCGTGCGTGGCCGCCTGGTTCCCCGCGGGACCGCCACCGATGATCACGAAGCGCTTGGCCATGACACCCGAGGCTACCCACCGGCCCCGGTCACGACGGTGGCCGCGGAAGCTGGACCAAGCGGTGATCCGGGCTGGGGAGGCGGCGCGTGAGGCCCACGCCGGTCACCGTCACGCTGGTGGCGACGGATCCGAGGATCTGGTACATGATCGCCAGCTCCACCAGCACCGCGTCGAACGCATCGACCCCGGCGAGGATCAGCCCGGTCATCGCCCCAGGGAGGATCACCAGCCCGACCGCCTGGTGGACTCGATCTGTGGCACGAGGGCCGTCCGCAGCGCCTCCCGGACGTGCGGATGGGCGGCCCGGCGGGAGGAGTACCCCAGCGCCAGCCTCGCCTCCACCTCGGGGCGCTTGTCATGGCCGCCACGGGAACACGGCGGGGACCTCGGAGGCCCGCTGGCGCACGGTGAACGCGGCGAAGACGATCATCGCCGCCACCCAGGCGAACGCCCAGGCCAACGGTCGAGAGGGGTCCAGCACCAGGTGCAGCGCCCAGCCGACGAGCACCAGCTGGACCGACGACGGGACCTCCAAGCGGTTGCAGAGCCGCAGCAGGGTCGTCTTACCCGCGCCCGACGCACCGAGGACCACACTGATGCCCGCAGGGGCAGGCGGCACGTCACCCGATCGAGGATCCGGTGGCCTCCCTCGCCATCCATCGACGGTCACCGACTCGAAGGCGAGATCCTCGGGGTTCGGTACGCCGACGCGGCTCTCGCTCACGGGCGAAGCTTGCCATCGCTCGGTGGCGCCGATCAGCGCGCCGGACCCTCCCGGCGACGACCGTGGTGTGGAAGAGGGTGGCTCCGGCCGTTTTCCGGCGCGATTCGCCCAGCCCATAGCCTGAACGGCCGTGAGCGAGCGTGCAGAGCCACCCACCGACCGGACCCGCCCGTCACTCGACGACTGGGAGGCGTTGGCGGCCAAGGAGTTGAAGGCCGCCGACACCCGGTCGTTGCGCTGGCACACCCCCGAAGGCCTGGAGGTCAAGCCGCTCTACACCGCCGCGGACCTCGAGGGGATCGACTTCGTGGATTCCCTACCCGGCTTCGCTCCCTTCGTCCGGGGCGTGCGGGCCACCATGTACGCCAACCGGCCCTGGACCATCCGTCAGTACGCCGGGTTCTCCACCGCGGAGGAGTCCAACGCCTTCTACCGCCGGAACCTTGCCGCCGGCCAGATGGGCCTGTCCGTGGCATTCGACCTCGCCACCCACCGGGGCTACGACAGCGACCACCCTCGGGTGGTGGGCGACGTCGGCAAGGCGGGGGTGGCGATCGACTCCGTCGAGGACATGAAGATCCTCTTCGACGGCATCCCGCTCGACCGCATGTCGGTCTCGATGACCATGAACGGCGCGGTGATCCCGGTGCTGGCGATGTTCATCGTGGCCGGGGAGGAGCAGGGCGTCGATCAGGCGCAGCTCAGCGGCACCATCCAGAACGACATCCTCAAAGAGTTCATGGTGCGCAACACCTACATCTACCCCCCCGAGCCGAGCATGCGCATCGTCGCCGACATCATCGAGTACACGGCGCGCAACATGCCGCGGTTCAACTCCATCTCCATCTCCGGCTACCACATGCAGGAAGCCGGAGCCACCGCGGACCAGGAGCTGGCGTTCACCATCGCCGATGGCCTGGAGTACGTCCGCGCCGCGCTGGGCAAAGGGCTCGACGTCGACGAGTTCGCACCTCGCCTGAGCTTCTTCTTCGCCATCGGCATGAACTTCTTCATGGAGATCGCGAAGCTGCGTGCCGCTCGGCTGCTGTGGTACCGGGTGATGTCGCGCTTCGATCCGAAGAACCCCCAGTCGCTGATGCTGCGCACCCATTGCCAGACGTCGGGGGTCTCGCTCACGGAGCAGGACCCGTACAACAACGTGGTCCGCACCGCCTTCGAGGCCCTCGCCGCGGTCATCGGGGGCACACAGAGCCTGCACACCAACAGCTTCGACGAGGCGCTCGGCCTGCCCACGGACTTCAGCGCCCGCATCGCCCGCAACACCCAGTTGATCCTGGCGGAGGAGACCGGCATCACCCACGTGGTCGACCCGCTCGGCGGCAGCTACTACGTGGAGGCGCTCACCAGCGCACTTGCGGAGCGGGCCTGGTCGCTCATCGAAGAGGTCGAGGAGCTCGGAGGCATGACCAAGGCGGTGGCGTCGGGCATGCCGAAGCTGCGCATCGAGGAGAGCGCGGCGCGCCGCCAGGCCCGAGTCGACCGGGGCGAGGACGTCATCGTCGGGGTCAACAAGTACGTGCCCGACGACGTCGAGCTGGTCGATGTCCTCGACATCGACAACACGAAGGTCCGCGAGCAGCAGATCGCGAAGCTCCAGCGGGTCCGAGCCGAGCGGGACCAGGCCGCCTGCGAGGAGGCACTCCGGCGCCTGACCGAGGGCGCTGCCGGCAGCGCGAACCTGCTCGAGCTGGCGGTCGAGGCGGCCCGCGCCCGGGCCACCGTCGGGGAGATCTCCGACGCCATGGAAGCGGTGTTCGGCCGCCATCGGGCCGAGATCCGTAGCATCTCCGGGGTGTACGGCTCCGCCTACCAGGGCGACGAGGAGTTCGCCACGTTGACCCAGGAGGTCGAGGCCTTCGCCGAGCGTGAGGGGCGCCGGCCCCGGTTGCTGGTGGTGAAGATGGGCCAGGACGGCCACGACCGCGGCGCCAAGGTCATCGCCACGGCCTTCGCGGACCTCGGCTTCGACGTCGACGTCGGTCCCCTGTTCCAGACGCCCGAGGAAGCTGCCCGGGACGCGGTAGAGCACGACGTGCACGTCGTGGGCGTGTCCAGCCAGGCAGCGGGACACAAGACACTGGTGCCGAAGCTCATCGAGGAGCTGCGCAAGGCCGGGGCCGACGACGTCGTGGTGGTGTGCGGCGGGGTCATCCCTCCGCAGGACTACGACACCCTGCGCGACGCGGGGGTGGCCGCGGTGTTCGGCCCCGGCACCAACATCCCGGCTGCGGCCCGCACGGTGCTGAGGCTGCTCGGGGAGCGACGATCGGCCGCGTGACCGAGTCGGTCGACGAACTGGTCCGGGGCATCCGGGCGCGGGACCGCCGGTCCCTGGCGCGCGCCATCACCCTCGCCGAGTCCTCCCGAGCCGACCATCGCGCCGTCGCCGCCGGGGTGCTCGAGCAGGTGCTCCCCGAGACCGGACGCTCCGTGCGGCTGGGCATCAGCGGGCCTCCGGGTGTGGGCAAGTCGACGTTCATCGAGGCCCTCGGGCTCCGGATCGTCGAGGACCACGCCCTCGCCGTGCTGGCCATCGACCCATCGAGCAGGCGCTCGGGCGGGTCGATCCTCGGTGACAAGACCCGCATGGGCGAGCTCGCCCGCCAACCTCGGGCGTTCATCCGCCCCACACCGGGGGGTGGCCAGCTCGGTGGGGTGGCCCGGCGTACCCGGGAGGCGATCCTGCTCTGCGAGGCGTCCGGGTTCGACGTCGTCATCGTGGAGACCATCGGCGTCGGCCAGTCCGAGGTGGCCGTCGGTGAGATGGTGGACCTGTTCCTCCTGCTGGTCGCACCGGGGGGCGGTGACGAGCTGCAGGGGATCAAGCGGGGGATCATGGAGCTGGCCGACCTGGTGGTGGTGAACAAGGCCGACGGCGACCTGGCCGCGGCTGCCGGCCGGACGGCCGCTGACTACACCAACGCCGTGCACCTGCTCCGGCCGAAGTGGCGGGCCTGGCAGACGAGGGTCCTCACCTGCTCGGCGCTCACCGGCGCGGGGCTGGCGGAGGTGTGGGAGGCGATCCTGGCCTTCCGGGACGCGCTCACGGCCTCGGGTGAGCTGGCGGAGCTGCGCGCCGCACAGGCCAAGGCCTGGATGTGGGCCGAGGTGCGCGACTCGTTGCTCGAGCGCTTCGAGAGCGCGGCGAGCGTCCGGTCGATGCTCCCGTCACTCGAGGATCAGGTGGCGCGGGGGGAGATCACCCCCTCCGCGGCGGCCGCCGAGCTGCTGCAGGCATTCGAGCGCGACCGCTCGACCTGAGGCGTACCACCACCGAAGCTCCTCACCTCGACTGGAAGCGCTCGAGCACGCGTCGAGCCACGGCTCGGAGCCGGACCCCGAGGCGGCGTTCGGCTTCCCTCCGCCAGAGGTCACGCTCCGCTTCCACGGTCCGCATCCGCGTGCCGAGGTCACGGACGTGCTCCGAGAGCAGCTCCATCCGCTGGTCCCGCGAGGCCAGTTGGGCTTCGAGCGCCGAGAGGCGGGCCTCGTCCGCGAGGATCCGTCGCCGAAGGTCGGCCAGCCGGTTGGCGTCACCTGCGCGGAGCAGCATCGGCTGCTCCGACAGCGCGTCGTCGATGCGCTCGCCATCGACGACCGGATCGGGGAGGTGACTCCTGGGAACCAGGACTTCTGCTCCGTCCGCGGGCTCGACGCCACACAGGGCGGCGGCCCGGGCGAGGAACACGGCCAACGAGGAGCTGCCGTGGCGCTCCTCGGGCACGACTCCAGCGGTCTGAGCCACCTGGGCAGGAACGGCGAACGCAGCCGGGATGACCGGGGCCGGGACGTCGACGTGCACCGGATCGAGCGGGGCCTGCGCGACCTCGCCGGCATCCGCCGCGAGGACGGCGAAGCTCCCCTCCGCGCTCGCCGCGCCCACCTCGTCGTCGTAGGTTCGGACCGTGGCCCGCAGGACGGCCCCCACGGCCCGCTGCTCGGCGGCCACGAGCGCTGCCAGCCAACCCGGCCCCACCCGCTGCCCGGGTCGGAGCACGCTGACGTAGCGACCCCTGGCCTGACGCAGCGCCTCGTTGAGAGCCTCGATCACCTGCCCGTCCTCAGCCTCCACGACCCGGACCTCGTGCTCGACCCCGCGTTGCCCGTCGAGATCGCGGTGCAGGTCAGCCAAGTCGCGTGGGTCCTGTCCCCGACCGGTGAGCACGATCACCGTGGCGAACGGCCTGACCTCGTCGACGCCGGCTACCGCTTCGCGCCGCTGCGGGGGGTGGAGCCGGAAGAGCCGGACGAACTGGAAGGTCGACCCGTACGGATCCGCGGCGTCCCGCCAGGCTCGGAGGAGCCCGTGAGCAGGGGTACCCGGTCGGAGGACCGGCGTGTAGGACGGGAAGCACTGGTCGCTGACGGGGCGGATGACGTCATCGGCTCCGGCCTGACGCCATCCAGCTTCGAGGAAGACGCGCAGCAGGTCCGGGCCCGAGAGGAACTGGGTGTGGGTACGGTCCAGCAGGCCTTCGTCGGTCGTGTCCCACCGGCCCATGAGCAGCTTCGCCCCCACGTCGAAGTGGGTGATGTTCGGGAAGCTGACGACGAGCGGAGCGTCGCTCGGTTCCGCCACCGACGCCAGGGCTCGGAGGGTCGCGGGGATGTCGAGCAGGTGCTCGAGCACGTCGAGCGCCAGGATGGCGGCCAAGCGGCGGCCATCGACGATCCGGGACAGTCGTTCCACCAGCTCGTCGCCCGGAGCCAGCAGATCGCACCGATGGGCCTCGTGGCCACGCTCCTGCAGCTCGGCCACCGCCTGCTCATCGAGGTCCACACCGACGTAGCGGTGCCCGAGCCCGATGAGTGGATCCGCGACCGCGCCGTACCCACAGCCGAGATCGAGCACGAGACCAGGCTGCAACCCGGCCGACCCGATCAGCCGGACCGCGCTGCCGTAGGAGGTGTCCTGGTCGAACCCGTGCCGGTAACGCGTGCCGCCCTCGCCCGTCATGCGTGCTGCTCGGGATCGCCGAGGTACTCGTAGATGCCCTTGAAGGCGGCCTCCCAGTCGCCATGACGGGCAGCGATGTCCTCGAGCCCCGTCGCACCCAGCCGGACCCGCAGCGACGGGTCGGCAACGAGCCGGCCGATCGCCTCGGTCAGACCGTCGACGGTCCGGCGGCACCGCAACGAGTTCTCGCCATGATGGAGGATCCAGTCGCCGGCGGGGTTGTCGAACGCCACGACCGGCACCCCGCAGGCCATCAGCTCGAGTGGCAGGTACGACGGGTGGGCGGAAACCGTCAGGGCCACGCCCACGTCGCAGGTCCGGTAGAGCTGACCCGTCTCCCGGTAGTCGAGCAGCCCCAGGTGCTGGATGCCCCGCCCGAGATCGTCGGGGGTGGCCCACGAGCCGGCGGTGACGATGTGGACATCATCACCGAAGCGCTCCTTCACCTGGACGAGCGCCGGGGACGCTAGTTCCCAGCAGTTGCGCCAGTGACCCGGCCGGGCATAGACGAAGACCCGAACCGGCCCATCGTGATCGAGTGGTCTCCTGCCCTCAGCGTGGAACACGGACCGATCCACCGCGGGCGTGAAGGCGAATCCCCTGCCCTGGTACTGGTCACGGTAGATCCGGAGCAGGTTGTCGGTGTTGCACAACCCGTAGAGGCCGAGCCGGTAGCTCTCCTCGGCGAGGGCGTACTGGGTGCCTGCCGGGTAGAACATCGGCTCGAAGTCCTGGATGAGGTAGAACTTGCGGCGGGTCCGCCGGAACCGGGCCACCGAATAGGCGGTGACCCAGAGCGTGGCGATCGACACGTCCGCCGCCGGGACCGACTCGAGGGCCGGGTCCGTGGGACCGTCGACGAAGGCGATCATGCTCTCGGCCAGGGCCGGGAATGCCGCCGCCAGCGCGGAACGGAAGAACGGCTCGTTGGGCGCGGCCATCACCACGAACTGGTTCCGCACCCCGTGCACCCGAGCCAGGTGATCGGCCAAGCGCAACGCGGTGTTGATGCCCCCGTAGAAGGGGCTGTCGATGTCGGGCACGAACCAGTTGATCGTCTCCGGGGGGAAGCCCGCCGTGTTGGCGGCGTGCAGCGCGTGCACCCTGGCCGCGACCTGATCGTCGGCTCGGCACACGTCGGCCAACCACGCGGCCTCGGAGCCCTCCGAGGTCTGGCGGAAGACGGTGAACGACCGGTTGAGCACCTGGCCGACCTTGTCGAGGGGTGCCTGCTCGCTGGGCTCCGCCAGGCGTGGCACCCGGCTGTGCAGGGAGAGGTTGGGGGTGAAGTACGGATCACCCGCCCGCAACCACTTCTGGTACCGCCAGTAGCTGGCAAAGAAGTCCTCCGTCGGCACGTCGGTGCCACGGGTGGCGGACTCGAGGTGACGGACCGTCGCGTAAGGCGTGCACACGTTGCGCCACCCGTGGAACCGAACGTCCAGGCCCAGCACCACGTCGCTGCCGCAGAGCACGAACCGTTCGTCGAAGCCGCCGACCTGCTCGAACACCTCTCGGCGCACCGCGACGCACGCCGCGGTGACCGAGAGGAGGTCGCGGTACCAACCCGTCGGACCGAACGGCGTCTCCGAGCCCGGTGCCAACCCCTCGAAGAGGTGGTCCGCGAACCCGTTGAGACCGAGGATCACCCCGCCGTGCTGGATCAGGCCGTCCGGGCCGATGAGCTGCGCGCCCACCAGCCCGATGCCCGGCTGCACCACCCAACCCACCATCTCGGACAACCACCCGGGATCGAGCGGCTCGGTGTCGTCGTTGAGGAACACCAGCACGTCGCCGGGGGCGTCGGAAGCCACCGCGTTGTTGACCGCCGAGTAGTTGAACGGCTCCTCCCACCAGCTCACGCGCAGGTCGAGGGAACCGGCGAACTGCCCGTACCACGCCTCGTTCTCGGGGGTCCGGGGCCCGTTGTCGACGATGCGGACGTCGAAGGAGGGGTATTCCGTCCTGGCGAGCGCCGGCAGGCACACCGAGAGCATCGTGCGGTTGTGCCTGGTCGGGATGACGATGGTGACGTGAGGGGGATCGTCCAGTGTCCATCGCACCCGCACGCCGGCCGGCGTCGGGGACACCGACGCCCGCTGCCCGAGACGGTCGAGGTGCTCCTGGACCACCGCGACGGCGAGCTCACCGTGGGCCTGCGGCCGCCGACCGAGGTGAGCCAGCACTTTCGGCAACCGAGCCACACGGGATTCGTCGAGGCCGAGGCGCAGGAGCAGGTCCCACCAGGCCGCGTCACCGAGATCCGAGCGGAAGCCTCCTGCGGTCACCACCCGCTCCCGGCGCACGGCGAACGAGCGACCGAGGTAGTTGGCCCCCAGCAACATGTCGGGTGACCACGAAGGCCGGAACAGCGGATCGGCCACGGTGCCGTCCGGGGCCAGCACGTCGTCGTCCCAATGGACCAGATCGACGGCAGGGTCGTCGGCCGCCGTGGCGGCGATGCGGAAGAACAGGTCAGGTTCGAGCCGATCACCGGCCTCGAGCACGAGCACGAACGCCCGGGGGTCGCCGTCGGCCATGAACCTCGAGACCGCGAGGGAGCGGTCATCATCGCGATCCCCCACCCGCACCCGCGGATCGCCCGGATGGTCGAGACCGCCACCGACGACCAGTGCCGACCAGCCGCCGAAGGTCTGCAGGCGCAGCGAGCGGACGGTGTGCTCGAGCGCGGCGCGGGCGCCGGGTCCCGGCGGGGCGATCACCACGCACTCGATCGAGCACCGCAACCGCTGCTCGGCAGTCCGGCCGGTCTGGTAGAGGATCTCCTCCGCGCCGAGCCGGTTGCGCTCGAGGAACGCCGCATAGCGCGGCTCGCTGGCCGGTGGCTGGGTGGCCACCCACCAGAGCGCACGAGCGCGCCGCGCGTAGCGGAGTCCGTCGAGCGCGAGCTGCCGGCCCATGCGCGCCACGGCGCGCCGCGTCGAGCCGGGTGGGACGAGGCGCTCGAGCGCCTCCCGGGCCTTCATCGCAGCGCCTCTGCCCGAGGCCCGACGGGTGCCTCCCATCGCCCGAGCAGGTCCACGAGACCTGGCACCGATCTCGAGGACCGCTGGACGTGGAGCTTGGCGCAACGCTGCTGGTGATCGAACCGGATCATGCCGTGCCGATCGTGCACCGCCGTGCTGAGCAGGTACTCGCCCGGCGCCAGGGCCAACTGGTCGATGCGGTAGTCGACGTACCCCTCGTCGACGAGGACCTCGGACCGTCGATCGTCCGGACGCATCCCGGGGGTGGCCACGTGCACACCGTTCGCGCTCTCGACCGCGAAGGAGAACAGCGGTGATTCCACCGGCTCCGATGCCCGGTAACGGATCCGGACCGTGAGCGGCTCCAGGCTCAGGGCCACCTGGGTGGGTTGGCCGTCCGAGCCCAGGAACTCCACGGCTTCGATGGAGAGCGGGCGCAACGACGCCTCGACGTCGAGACCACCCTCGGGGACACCGAGCTCGCTGGCCGCCTCGGCTTCGTGCTCGAAGCGCTCCGCTTCGCGCTCGTTGACCTTGCTGACGTAGTGGTGCACGACGTCGCCTGCGGGACCCTCGGCCAGCAACTTGCCATGGTCCAGCCACGCGGCCCTGCTGCACATGCTCTGCACCAACCCGAGGCTGTGGGTCACCATCACGATCGTGACCCCTCGGTTGCGAAGCCTGTAGAGGTGCTCGAAGCAGCGGCGCTGGAACTCCTCGTCGCCGACCGCGATGACCTCGTCGATCAGGAGGATCTGGGGGTCGACGTGGACCGCCACCGAGAACCCGAGCCGGACGTACATCCCACTCGAGTAGTGCTTCACCGGCGTGTCGATGAAGGGCTCGATGCCCGAGAACTCGACGATCTCATCGAGGATCTTGTCGGTGTCCCGTCGGCGGAAACCGAGGATGGCGGCGTTCAGGTAGATGTTCTCGCGTCCTGTCAGATCCGGGTGGAAGCCTGCGCCCAGCTCGAGCAGCGCCGAGATCCGACCGTTGGCGACGATCCGCCCCTTGGTCGGGCGGTGGATGTTGGCCATCAGTCGCAGGAGACTCGATTTGCCTGATCCGTTGTGGCCCACGAGCCCGTACACCGACGCCTCGGGCACCTCGAGGCTGACGTCGTCGAGGGCCCAGAACTCCTCGTAACGATCGCGAGCGAAGCGGGTGACCCGCTCCTTCAAACTGGTGGGCCGGCTCTTGTAGACCTTGAACCGCTTCGAGACCCCCTCGACGACGATCGCGGTGCTTCCCGTCACAGCTCCTCCGCCACGTTGCGGGCCTTCACGTTGAACGCCGCGGTCCCGGCGAGGAACACCACGACGGAGGCGACCATGGCGTAGAGCATGCCGGCCGTGGAGGGCCAGCGGAGGCTGTAGAAGGCGTCACGCGACCACTCGACGAACTGCGTCAACGGGTTGAGCTCGATGAGCCGCCGGACCGGGATGCCCCCGACCCTCGCCGGGATGATGTCGATGCTGTAGATGATCGGCGTGGCGTAGAAGAGGAGCTGCATGAAGATGCCGACCAGGTAGCTGACGTCGCGGTAGAGGACGTTGTACACGCTCAGGAAGAGGCCCAGGCCGAGGGCGAACAGACCGAGGAAGACCAGGATCACCGGGAACAGCAGGAAGGTGACCGACGCGTTCCCCAGCAGCACCATGATGGCCGCGAGGATGCCTCCTTCGATCACCGCTTGGAGCAGTACGGTCAGCATGTTCGCGATCGCCGGGGCGGCAGGCGGGAAGTACACCTTGTTGAGCAGGCCCCCGGAGCCCTGCAGGGCTGAGATCGACCCGGTGACGGTGCCGTTGAAGAAGTTCCACACGACGAGCGCGCAGAACAGGTACATGCCGAACAGCCCGATCCGCCCGTTGCCCATCGGCGGCGGCTGCTGGGCGAGGAAGACACCGAACACAAGGGTGTAGATGCCGAGGGTGGCCGCCGGGTTGATCAGGGACCACAGCCATCCGAGCAGGCTCTTCTTGTAGCGAGCTCGCAGCTCCCGCTGAGCGAGGTTGTAGATGAGGTTCCGGTAGGTCCAGATCTCGGTTGCGGCGGTCACGTGTGCAGTCGTCCTCGGATCAGACCGAACTCGGCCGATGGCTCGTGCGACGAGGCATCCGGGCGTTCCCGCTCCCAGATCCGGGGCGGCTCCAACGCCGCGTTCCGGCGAGCGTGAAGGGATCCGAGCATACCAGCCGGTCAGGATCCTCCCGAAGACCGGCCGGCGAGCCAGCGGGTTGCCCGTGACCTCCAACTCCTGCGGCGTGGGGTGGTGATGAACGGGCGGACCGCATCGGCCAAGCGGGTGTCGACCACCAGCGGGCGGGGACCGCTCGGAAGATCGAGCACGCCGGGTCCCTCGTCTCGCCAGGAGTTCGCCGCCCACTCGGCCTCGAGCTCTCCCGCCGCGGCGAGCCGCGCCCATCGCCGCACGTGCCAGCTGATGTCGGGGGGGAGACCCAACTCGTCCACCCGCCGACCGTGCTCGGCCTTCTTCTCGAGCACCTCGCGAGCCCGCAAGCCTGCGTGCAGGCACACGATCTCCGGGGTGTCGATCACTGGGCCATCGACGCCATCGATGTGGTGTGCGCCCCCGTGGACGATGATGCCCGGCCCGGGTCGGGCGAGGCAGTTGACCGGATGGTTCATCTCCACGTAGGCGATCTCGCCGGCCTCGACCAGGCGCCGGGCGTCCTCCAGCGTTCCCCGGGTTCCCGGCACGCGGCGGGTGATCGTCAAGAGAGCCTGGGGTGATCGGGCTCGCACGTCACGCCGCTGGACGAGGTTCACCACGTCGCAGCGCAGGACGCTGGCCTCGGTCCGGGCCAGCACCGCTCGGAGATCACCACCGGGGGTCCACCAGAACTCATCGCCGTCGATATTGACGACCCAGTCGACACCCATGGCACCCGCCGCCCGGGCGAGCCGCGTCCGGACCACGTCCTGCTGGTACGGGCCCGGATCGATCTCCACGTGGACGGACGGGTCGGACCGAGCCATCTCGGCCAGGATCTCCGCCGTGCCGTCGGTCGAGCCGTTGTCCACCACCAGGAACTCGTCGATGCCGATCGATCGGTGGTAGCGGAGGTTGACCTCGACGAAGTCGGCCTCGTTGCGCAGCAACATGATGCCGGCGATGCGCATCGGCGGATCCTATTCGCCGCTGCGCAAGGCTGAGCGCGCCCTGGCAGCGACCCGCTGGAGCAGGCCCGTGAGCCCGGGCGCCGGCAGGGCGTCCGGTGCGACGGGCTGAGCCCGCCCGCCGGCGAGGCGATCCGCTGCCCGGCGGGGCTCGGCGCAGAGCTCGACGAGCGGCCTGCTCACGACCGACCACTCGTAGGCCGGAGCGAGGTCCCGCACTCGATGCGAGCAGGCGGCCCGCACCTCGCGGTCGCGCAGCCGGCCGATCGCCTCGGCCATCGCCGCGGCGTCCTCGGCGGGGACGACCGCTCCGAGCTCGCGCGCACGAACCAGCTCGGCGAAGCCGTCGCCCTCGGAGGTGAGAATGGGCAGACCCGCCCACAGGTAGTCGAGCAGCCGCGTCCGGAACGAGAAGGTGGTTTCGACGTGCCGCCGGTGCACCGAGACCCCGATGTCGGCATCGGTGAGGTAGGCGGCCCGCTCGCCGTAGGAGATCCAACGGTCCGAGAAGACGACCCTGGTCCCGATCAGCCCCCGGTCGGTGGCCGCATCACGTGCCGCCTGCGCCATGGGCATCACCGGGACCTCAGGCGTGGGGTGCGCGATGCCGGCGAAGAAGAGCTTCACGTTCGGGTCGTCCACCAACGCCATCGCGTCGATCAGGGTCAACGGATCGAGCCACTGGTAGATGCCGCCACCCCAGTAGAGCACCACGTCGTCGGCGGCGAACGGGCCACCGGGCCCCCGCAACGGCCGGTGCTCGGTGAGGGGCGGATCGGCGGGCAGGCCGAACGGCACCACCGGGACGAACCTGCCGAGCGTCGGATCCTCGCCGTAGGTCTTCGGGTTGACCCGACCGATCGCGGTGAGCAGCCCGATGAGCAGGTGGCGCTGGCGTTCCGACGCGCAGAGCACGGCATCGGCGAACCGGAGCGGCTCGATCATCTGGGCCAGCGCATCGAGGAACCGAGCGTCCTGCTCCTGCGGGGCCGCCGGCGAGAACCACTCCAACACCTCGAAGAGGACCGGATCGTAGGCGTCGGCCAGCACGACCAGGTCGTGGTCCGCGATCCAGTCGAAGCGGTGGAGCACCGACGGCATGGCCAGCACGACGTCGGCCCAGTCGACGTGGGGCTCCAGGTCGAGCCGCTCCCGGACGGTCGTGGACCGGAACGGGAGGCCGGCGAGGGAGACCTCATGGGTCGACCCCAGCACGACCTCGAACGAGCGATCCAGCACCCGGGCCAGCTCGATGGCCCGGATGGCCGGCCCCGCCATCGCTCCCCCGACCTTGTCAGCGGTGAGAACGAGCACACGCGTCGGGCGGCCGGCCATGGGCCAGCGACCTTACCAGTGGGGCCCTGCCGGCCCTCACCGGCACGGGCACGCTCATCGCGAGGGGTAGCGTGGCGGAAGGTCCCCACGACGATGCCGCTCTCCACTCCGACCAGTGCCCCGCACCCGGCACGTGCCGGCTTCGCCTCCCACCTCGACGACCGTCGGATCTGGTGGATCTCCTTCCTCATCCTGGGTGCGCTGGCGGCGATCTGGGCCCTCTCGATGCCGCCGCTGGTCGGTCCGGACGAGCCCGCACACGCCGGCAAGGCGGCAGCCGTGGTGCGCGGTGAGCTCACCTGGGTGGCACGAGAGGACATCGCCGGCACCAGCGACGACGACGTGACCCGGTCGGAGATCTGGCTCCGCATGCCTCGCGCCTACGCGGAGCCGGACTATGCGTGCATCGCGCTGCCCCCCCTGAGGCCAGCGAACTGCATGACCGCCGTACCACGGGTCACCGATGAGGTCGAGGCCATCAACTCCGCCGGCGCGTACCCGCCCGTGTTCTACGCGCTCGTCGGCTGGCCCTCCCTCCTGCTCCCGCCATCGAAGGCGATGTACATGATGCGGCTCGTCAACGTGGCGCTGTGCTCGGCCCTGGTGGCCTCGGCGCTGGTGGCCGCCCGCCGTGCCGATGTGAGTGGCACGACGGTCATAGGGGTGGCGGCTGCGCTGACACCCATGGTCGTGTTCCTCGCCGCGGTCATCAACCCCAACGCCCTGGAGATCGTGGCAGCCATGTGCACCGTCGTGGCCGGCCTGGAGCTCCTGCAGACCGAGGGAAGACCGTCGACCCGCTCGATCACCCGGTTCTTCGTTGCGTCGTCGATGCTGGTCCTCGCCCGACCGCTGTCGATGTTGATGCTCCTCGCGATCGTCGGCCTGCTCGCCCTCGCGGCCTTGGGTCGCGCCAACCTCAGGACGCTGGCCGGTGACCGTCGCGTGCGGATCGGCGCGGTCGTCTTGTCCGTGGCCACCGGTTTCGCGGTGTTCTGGCTCGCCTACGCGACCCCGCAGCGCGCGCTCTGGGGAGGGCCTCGCCCGGGGATCACGCTGCCCGAGGCCTTGCGTGAATCAGCGAGCATGTTCCCGTGGCGGGTGCGCCAGATGATCGGCGTGTTCGGGTGGATCGACGCGCACGACGCACTGCCGGTGTGGATGATCGTGTCGTGGCTCGGGGTTGTGGGAGCGCTCGTGGTCCGAGCGCTGGTGGTCGGCTCGGCCCGCCAGAGGCTGGCAGTCGTCGCATCGGTGCTCGGTGTCATCGCGCTCACGCTCTCCGAGGTCACCCAGGCCGAGCGCATCGGCTTCGTGTGGCAGGGCCGATACTCGCTGCCCGTCGCGATCGCGGTGCCCATCTTGGCGGCTTGGGTGGTCGGGACGTCGGGGAGGGTTGGGTGGCGCCCGCTGCGCGGCATGGGCGCCCTGGCGATCGGGGCCCTCACCGTGATCATGCTCTTCTCCTACGTCGTGGTGATGCGCCGGTACGTGATCGGCGCGCCGTCGCCGTACCTCGACTACCTCTTCGAGGGCGACTGGGAGCCGAAGTTGCCGAAGCACCTGCTACTCGCGCTCGCCACACTGGCCACCACGGCACTCGGCCTGTGGCTGGGGACGCTGGCGCTGGCGCGTCAACACTCACCAGCCGGCGCGGGCCTCGGCGAGGGTGACACGCCAGCGGTCGGCACCAGTGCCATGAGGAGCTCGGCGTCGCTCACGGTCTGACGGCGACGGAGGCGCCGGCGGGCCCGGAGCGCGTGCGGTGCCGAGCGGAGGAAGCCGAGCCCTGCACGCAGCCTCCGGTACGTCGGCACCGGGTTGGGGCGGCGACCCTGCGCCAGCGCTGCGACGATGTCGCGGCGTGCCGCGTCGTAGGTCTGGCCGAGGAACCCTCCGAGCGCCCGCCTGAGTAGCGGCGCGGGCGCGTTCTTCGCCAGGACGAGCAGTCGGTTCCGCTCGGTGAAGTACTGGAACCGGGCTGATCCGTCGATGCTGGTGGCCGCGTGCAGGTGGCGGACACGGGCTTCCGGCACGAACCGGTACCGCCATCCCCGGGCCTGGCCTCGCCACGAGAGATCGGTGTCCTCGTAGTAGAGGAACAGGTGCTCGTCGAACAGCCCCACGTCAGCCAGGTAGTCGGGGCGCAGCAACACCGCGCCCCCGCACCACGCGAACACCTCGGCCGGCTCGTCGAATTGACCGCTGTCCACCTCCCCGAACCCCCGGTCGGCCCCGTAGCCGTCGTCGAAGACGACCGAACCGGCGTTGTTGACCACGTCGAAGGGTTCGCCGTCCACCGCCACCTCGATCCACGAAGGTCGCTCGTGGACCTCGACCTCCGTGCGCACCCGGCCCGAGGTGAACGTCGCTACCCGGGGCGAGAGCGCGGCCGCCTGCAACTCGATCCGGTCCGGTCGCGGCTCCCCCCGCCGCACCGGCACCCGCACGACGGCCCGCCGCCCGGTCCACTGCCAGCTGCTCCGCCCCGAGACCTCCAGGCCATGACCGCCCCGGGGGACGTGCACCCGGCGCCACACGTCCTCGCCGGCCACCCTGGCCCCGGTCAGCTTCACCCCCAGCTCGCGGGGATCACCTGGGCCCGGGCGCTCAGCAGGTACCTCGACCGCCAGCTCGAGGTACTGGTGATCGAACAGGATCAACGGGCACGCCGCGCCGAGTGACCGATCGGCTTCGAGCGCCTCCACCAGCGGTGCCAGGAAGCCCGGCTCGACGAACGCGTCGTTGTTCACGAGGCCCACGTAGCGCACGCCGGCCAGGTCACGCAGGGCAACGTTGTTGGCCGGAAACCCTCGATTGCGATCGAGCTGCACCACTTCGACGCTCGGGTGTCGGGTGGCGACGGCGTGAGCGCTGCCGTCGCTGGAGCCGTTGTCGATCAGCACCAACTCCAGCTCGTCGGGTGGCCACCGCAGTGCCATCAAGTGGTCGAAGCAGCGCACCACCTCGTGACCACCGTCGTAGTTGAGCACGACGAGGCGAACCCGTCCCCGCTCGGCCATCGGATCAGCGGTCGAGCAGCCGGGCAACGAGGCGATCGAGGCTGTGGCGGTAGTGCGGGAGCAGCGGCACGCCCGACAGCCGGAGCGCAGCGTTGTCGAGAACCGAGTTGGCCGGCCTGGGCGCCGGGCGCGGTGGGTCGAGCTCGGAGGTGGCGATCGGCCGCACCCGATCCGGGTCCTGGCCTGCACACTCGAGCACAGCCCGCGCGAACTCGTACCAGGAGACGGCTCCCTGGTTCGTGACGTGGAACAAGCCGGTGCGGCGCTCGACCACCAGCCGCTTGATCATCGCCGCCAGATCGTCGGCGAAGGTCGGGTGGCCACGCTGGTCGTCGACGAAGGACAACACATCGTGCTCGGCCGCGAGCCGCAGGATGGTCTTGACCATGTTGTTGCCGTGGAAGCCACACACCCACGAGGTGCGGATGATGGTTGCGGCGGGACCGGCCTCCTGCTCACCGCCCAGCTTGGAGCGCCCGTAGACCGAGACCGGGTTGGGCTGGTCCCACTCCAGATAGGGCTCCGTCTTCGAACCGTCGAACACGTAGTCGGTCGAGAGGTGGACCAGGTGGGCGCCCACCACCCGAGCGGCCTCGGCCAGGTAGCGGGTTCCCAGCGCGTTGACGAGGAACGCTCGATCGGGGTCGAGCTCGCAGGCGTCCACCGCGGTCCAGGCTGCCGCGTTGACGACGACATCCGGCTCGGAGGCGCAGATCGCCGACATCGCGGCGTCGCGATCGGCGATGTCGAGGCTGGCGCGGTCGAACCCCACGACCTCGTGACCGTCTGCGGTGAAGACCTCGACCAACTCCCGACCGACCTGCCCCCCGGCTCCGGTGATCAGCACCCGCATGTCAGGAACCCTTGAGCGGTTCCCACCACCAACGGTTGGCCCGGTACCACTCCACCGTGTCGGCGAGCGCTTCGTCGAGATCGCGCTGCGGTTTCCAACCGAGTGCTCCGATCTTCGAGCAGTCGATCGAGTAGCGCCGGTCGTGCCCGGGCCGGTCGGTCACGTACTCGATCATCTCCTCACCTGCTCCGCAGAGCCGCAGGACCCGCTCGGTCAGATCCCGATTCGTGATCTCGTTGCCACCGCCGATGTTGTAGATCTCCCCCACCTCGCCCGATCGCAGCACCAGGTCGACGCCAGCGCAGTTGTCCTCGACATAGAGCCAGTCCCGCACGTTCAGCCCGTCGCCGTACAACGGCACCTTCCTTCCCTCGAGCAGGTTCGTGACGAACAGCGGGATGACCTTCTCCGGATACTGGTACGGCCCGAAGTTGTTCGACGAGCGGGTCACGATCACCGGCAGGCCGTAGGTGCTGACGTAGGACAGCGCGATGAGATCGCTGCCCGCCTTCGACGCGCTGTACGGCGAGCGGGGGCCGAGCGGGTCACTCTCCTTGAACGAGCCGTGCTCGATGGAGCCGTAGACCTCGTCGGTGGAGATGTGGATGAACCTCCCCACCTCGAGACGCCGAGCGACGTCGCACATCACGTTGGTGCCGTCGCAGTTGGTGCGGACGAACGCGTCGGGGCTGACAATCGATCGGTCGACATGGCTCTCAGCGGCGAAGTGCACCACCGCATCGTGCCCCCGCATCGCCTCGGTGACCGCCTCCCGGTCGCAGATGTCGCCCTTCACGAACCGGTAGCGGGGGTCATCGGTCAGGTCACGGAGCGTCTCGAGGTTGCCGGCATAGGTGAGCGCGTCGAAGACCGTCACCTCGTCGTCGCTGTGGGACAGCACGTACCGCACGTAGTTCGAGCCGATGAAGCCCGCGGCGCCGGTGACGAACAGCTTCATTGATCGATCATCCTCCCAGACTGGTCCGCACCGGTGACCGGCCAGGCGACGCGCCGGACGACCTGGCGTCTCGGGCCACGGGCATCATCAGGTTCGCAGACCGTTGTGCGGTCGCCAGCGGGGCTCGATCTCCGAGCGCCGCGGGTTCTTCCGATCACGATCGGACAGGATGGGGTCGGCCACGCCCCAGTCCGCGCCGATCTCGGGGTCGTCCCAGGCCACACCGAGCTCGTCGGCAGGGTTGTAGTAGCCGTCGACCAGGTAGGTGATGGTCATGTCGGTGAGCGCGGCGAACCCGTGGGCCACGCCCGGTGGGATGAACACCCCGCGGTGGGAATGGGTGCCGTCGGGCTGGCGCCCCAGGTCGAGGGTCATGGTCGCGCCGTCGGTCGGTGAACCGACCCGGAGGTCGTGGAGCACCACCCGTGCCGTGCCGTAGGGGACGTACCAGTAGTCCGCCTGGTGGAGGTGGTAGTGGAGACCGACAACGGCTCCCGCTTGCCGGTCACCGCGGTTGCCCTGCACCATCTCCCGCCCCTGCGGGAACCATGCTCTGCGGTAGGTCTCGACGAAGAACCCACGATCGTCGCCGTGGACGACGGGATCGACGAGGTACACGCCGGCGATCGTGTCCGATTCCGTGATGGTGGCCATGGGACGGCCACGCTACCGCCTGGGCAGCCCTGGGGGTGTCCGCTCCATCCCGATCGGGACGACCTCACAGGATCCGGCAGCCGAGCAAGGGGTTGGTGCTGCCCGGTCCCACGTTGATCGCGTACAGGCATACCTGCTGGGGTCCGGGTGCGACGGCGATCGTGATGTCGAACCCGTGGTTCGGCCCGGAGTCCGGATAGACGAGCGCCACGTCGGGCCGCGCCACACCGGCGGTGAAGGACCCACCCCAGCCCCCGTTCACGTACGCGTGGACGGTCACGGGTGCGGCCGTATCGGGATCGATCACCCAACCTTGGAACCTCACCTGGTTCGATGACCGGCTGGCGGAATCGACGGTCCCGAACGGGCTCCGGTTGGCGGTGAACGCCCGGCAGCCGATCAACGCGTTCGAACCGGCGGCCACGTTGATGCCGTAGACGCACAGCTGATGGGTCCCGTCGGAGGTGGGTGGCACCGTCACGGTGAAGCCGTGCGACGAACCGAAGGAGGGGAAGGCGGCTCCGACATCGGGACGGTCCCCGTTGGCCAGCCCTTGCCCCGCCCACCGGCCGTCGACGTAGACGTGCACCGCGATCGGCGCTGTCGTGTCAGGGTCGAGCGCCCACCCGCTGACCCGGAGGACCTCAGCGGCTTGCACGCCGTCGACGCTGCCCAGCGGATCGCCGGACACGGGGACCTTCCGACAGCCGATCGTCTGGTCACCGGCGCCACCGAACACGTTCACGGCCCGCACGCACACCTCGTGCGGACCGCCACCCACGCCGTCCACCGCGATCCGATACCCGTGGTTCGCCCCGTACGAGGGGAACACGAGCCCGACATCGGGGCGGCTCTGGTCGGCGGTCACGGTGGCCCGGAGCTGTGAGTCCACCAGAACCTGGACGACGATCGGGTCCGCGGTGTCGGGGTCGAGTGCCCACCCCGACACCGTCACCGAGCCGACCCCGGCCTGGACCGCGTCCACACTGCCCACCGGGACGCCGTCCAGCACGAGCACCGATCGGCACCCGAGCAAGGGGTTCGTGTCGCCAGTGCCCACGTTGATCGCGTACACACAGGCCCGGTGCGGGCCGCCGCTGACGGCGCCGACCTCGAACAGCCACCCGTGCCTCGGCCCCGCACCCGGGAACGTGCTCTGGACATCGGGCCGCTCGAGATCGGCCGTGGTGGAACTGATCCAGCGGCCGTCGAGGTAGAGGTGGACATCGATCGGCGCGGTGGTGTCCGGATCTGCGGCCCAGCCTGCGATCCGCAGCGTCCCGCTGGCGGGCGACGACGCGCCGTCGACCGAGCCCACCGGGTTCGGCACGACGGTCCGGCACCCGAGCAGCGGGTTCGTGGTGCCCGGGCCGGTGTTGATGGCGAAGGCACACACCTCGCGGGCCCCGGGACCGACCGGGATGGTGGCCTGGAAGCCGTGGTTCGAACCGAAGCCGGGGTACGCGGCGCCGACGTCGGGGCGGGAGCCGTTCGCGGTCACGGATCCACCCCAGCGGTCGTCCACGTAGAGGTGGACGTTGACCGACCCGACGGTGTCGGGGTCGATCGCCCACCCGGTGACCGTCAGGGCCCCCGGCGCGAGCGACGCGCCGTCGAGCGAGCCGAAGGGGTTCCCCACGGCCACACCGCTCGTCGGTCCCGCCATCGCGACCAGGTTCGACGCCGCGCAGCAGAAGCGGTTCATGTCCACGTTGCCGATGATCCCCGGGACCTGGCCGGTACTGGAGTACTGCCAGAACGTCCAGGTGCCCCAGGCGCTGGGCACGTAGGTCGGCACCGGCTTCGTGGTGTAGGAGGGCAACCAGAGCCGGTACCCGGACAGCGCGGTGGTCGAGGCGAGTTGGTCCTTCCAGAAGAAGTACCCGGTGTAGACCACGGGACGGCGACCCGTGAGCGCCTCCACCTCCTGCAACCAGGTCAGGCTCCACACGACCAGATCGTTGGGTGACAGCCCACCGGTCTCCTCGAGATCGAACATCGGTGGGAGGTCGAGGGGACCACCCATCGAGCCCGTCCGGGAGACGAAGTAGCGCGCCTGGGCCTGGGCGGTCGACATCGGGAGCGCGGGGCGGGCGTAGTGGTACGCCCCCCGGTAGAGCCCGGCGCTGGCGATGCCCGACCAGTCACTGGCGAAGTACGGGTTGGTGTAGGTGGTGGCTTCGGTCGCCTTGACGTACGCGAACGAGTGCCCTGCCGCCTTGACCTGGGCCCAGTCGATGGGGGCCCCGTTGGGATGCTGGTAGGAGGCCACGTCCACCCCGGTGATGGCGGCCGCGGGCAGCACCGGGACGAGCACCGCCGTGGCGATGGCCACCGCGAGGGCTGCTCGGCTGGCCAACCACACGGCTGGGACATGAGGCATGGGGAGAGGACCTCCGGGTGGGTCGGAGCGCGCCGTCGCCGCGCGACCGTCGCCCTTCCCTATCGGAACGGCCCGACCCGACCGTTAGCGATCGGGCACGATCGGGCCCCCACTCTCACCCTGTGCGCGAGCGGCTCCCTCCCGAGTCGCTCTCAGTCCAACTCGACCACGGAATGGTCACCGAGCATCAGCCGGGTGGCCCGCGGTAGCAACCCCGAGCGGCGGACCTCGACCTCCCGACCGATGAGGGAATCGAACAGGCGCGGCACCCCGATGATCCGGCTCTTGTCCAGAACCACGGAGTGCTCGACCTCGGAGTCCACGATCTCGCATTCCCGGGCCACGGCGGTGAAGGGCCCGATGTAGGAGTTGATGATCCTCGTGCGAGCCCCGATGACCGCCGGCCCGCGCACCCGGGACCCGATCAACTCGGCGCCGGCTTCGAGGACCACTCGGCCGTCCACCTCCGACGCCTCGTCGACGAAGCCCTCGATCTTCGGGTCGATTGTCTCGAGCACCCGCCGGTTGCTCTCGAGCAGCGGGTCCTTCTTGCCGGTGTCCAGCCACCATCCCTCGAGGACCTCGTGGCGGACCCGATGGCCGTGGTCGATCAACCACTGGATGGCGTCGGTGATCTCGAGCTCGCCGCGCGCCGAGGGCTTGATCGCGGCCACGGCTTCGTGGATCGCGGAGGTGAACAGGTAGACGCCGACGAGGGCCAGATCCGACGGAGGGTCGGGCGGCTTCTCGATCAGGCGCACGACGTGGCCGGCGTCGTCGACCTCCGCCACCCCGAACCGATGAGGATCGGGGACGTGGCAGAGCAGGATCTGCGCCGACGGCGGGCGGTGATCGTCCTCGAGCGTGGGCTCTGCTGCCCGCCGCCGATCGGCCTCGAAACGCTCGATGAACTCCACCAGCCCCTGCTGGAGCATGTTGTCGCCGAGGTACATCACGAAGTCGTCGTCGCCGAGGAACTCACGGGCGATCAACACGCAGTGCGCCAGGCCCAGCGGAGCGTCCTGGGGGATGTAGGTCACCTTCACCCCGAACTCCGAGCCGTCGCCGACCGCTTCGCGGATCTCCTCCGCCGTGTCACCGACGATGATGCCGATCTCGTCGATCCCCGCCTCGGCCATGTCCTCGATCCCGTAGAAGAGGATGGGCTTGTTGGCGACCGGCACGAGCTGCTTGGCCGAGGTGTGGGTGATGGGCCGCAGCCGCGTACCGGCCCCGCCCGAGAGGATGAGCCCCTTCACGGCGTGGTGTCTACCACGCTCAGATGGTCCGGCAACCCAGCAGCGGGTTGGTCGTGCCCGGCCCCACGTTGATGGCGTACACGCACAGGGTCGCCGGTGCTGCGCCGACGGGAACGGTGACGTCATAGCCGTGGAGGTCGCCGAAACCCGGGAACGCGGCGCCGACGTCCGGGCGAGCCGTACCGGCCGTGTAGGCGCCTCCCCAGGCGCTGTCGACGTAGACGTGGACCGCCACCGCGCCGGCGGTGCTGGGGTCGAGCGCCCACCCCGTGAGCCGGACGACCCCTCCCGGCACCCGTGCCGCCCCGTCGAGGCTGCCCAGCGGCGTCCCGTCGGGCACGTCGACGACCCGGCAGTTGAGCAGCGGGTTCGTGGCACCCCAGCCGACGTTGATGCCGTAGGCGCAGAACGTCCGCCTCCCCGGTGCGGCGGCGGCGAGCACCCGGTACCCCCGGTTCGGCCCCCACCACGGGTACACCTTCTCGACGTCGGGGCGTGATCGGTCGGTCACCCCCATCCCGCCCCAGCGCCCGTCGACGTACACGTGCACCCCGATCGGGCCGGTGGTGTCCGGGTCGAGGGCCCAACCTTCGACCCACATCCCACCCGGCGCCATCGCCGTCGAGTCCACGTTGCCGAACGGCTCGCCGCTGATGACCACCCGGCGGCAGGCGAGGAGCGGGTTGTGATCACCGTAAGGGCCGACGTTGATGGCGTACACGCACACGTCGTGCGGCCCGCCGCTCACACCCGGCACCACCGTCTGGAAGCCGTGCCGGTCCCCGTAGCCGGGGATCGCGGCCGCGACGTCGGGTCGTGGCTGGTCGGCACGCACCGCACGGACCCAGGTCCCGTCCAGGTAGACGTGCACGTCGACCGGATCACTGGTGTCCGGGTCGATGACCCAACCGGCGACGGCGATCCACGCTGCCCCGGGGCTGGCGCTGTCCACGCTCCCGAGCGGCAGGGCCACCCGGTCACCCCACGGCGTGCTCGCCACCCGGGGTGGGGCGCCGCAGTCGCCGCGCCCCAGGCTGAGGTCGCAGAGCCCCCCGGCCGTGGACCACACGAGACTGGTCCGGGCGTTGGCCCGGATCGGTTTGTCGGCGGAGATGGTCACCGGGTAGCCCGTGTCCTGCTTGAGCCAGAACCGGTACTCGCGGCCGTTGTAGCTGATCACGTAGAACGGTGCGGTCACCGGCGTCGGCCCCGCACCCGGGACGGCCCAGCCGGCGAACCCCTGCGCCTTGGCCGGGTCGACGTAGTGGCACGGCAACGACGTGGCGAACAGGCGGCAGGACCGGGTCTCCATCCCGCCGTCGCGGGTGACGGTCGAGTAGATGGTCAGGTTCCGCAGCCGTGCGCCGTCGAAGATGAAGTTGTAGATGTCCTCGCAGATGGAGGTGGTGGCGCAGCCGTACCACGGTCCCCAGGCATAGGCACGTGACGGGCTGGTGCACCATCGCTGCGCCATCACCGTGGCCGCCTGCTCGGCTGAGGTCGCGGTCGAGATCGCGGTCGCGGCCGTCAGGTTCCACGCCCCCGCGGAGTCGAACTGCCACATGCCCACCCCGGGATGCCAGAACGCCCGCTGGTACGGCGTCGCCTTGTCGCCGAAGGCCCACAGGGCCGCCTGGGTGTCCCACCGGCTGAGGGTCATGGGCGACGGCGCCTGCATCCCGCTGGCCCCGGTCTCGGGGTAGGTCGGGGCCATCATCATCGCCGCCAGCTGGTCGCGGCTGAGTCCGCAGGCCTTCTTCTGGTCGGCCCAGTAGAGGATGTCGTCGAGCGGGGTCTGCCCCATGCCCCGGGCGGACGCGGGACTGGCCGAGCCGGCGAGGGGGATGGGCACCGGCACCGCGCCGCACACCGACACGATGACCAGCACCAGGATCACGAGGCGCCACACCGCCTTCACCGGCCCACCCCCTGCAGTTCGGGCTCGCGATCCTCGAGGGGGGTCGCCAGGACCGGGTCGTCCACGACGATGACGAAGTCGGCCGCCCTGCCAGGGGCGAGCTCGGCGAGGGGTCGGCCTTCTGGGTCCACGACGGCTCCGCGAACGCTGGCGATGACGTCGCCGGCCGCGTCCCGCCAGGTCGCGATCACCGCGGGAGCCTCGATCGCCCGGTCGGAGGTGTTCGCGGCCGAGCCGTAGAGGACGTAGGGGAAGGATCCTCCCACGGTGTCGCGGTACGCGGGGATGTCGAGGCGATCGGGGCGACCGAAGGGCCTCACCCAGTAGACGGAGAGCTCGAGCGGGGCGGGCTTTGGCTGCGGATCGAGTGCCGTCCCAAGAGCGGTCGAGGTGGTCGGCGCGACCACCGCCGCCGTGGTCGGTGCGGTCCCCGAGCCAGCGGATGTGGGCGGCGGCGGGGGTGTGGTGGGCGGCGGTGCCGCCTCGCCGCCGGACCGTGAGCAGCCGAGTGCCATCACCAGGCAGGCCGTCACGAGCAGCTGGTGGCGCCGGGGGCGGCGGTCGGAGGGACGAGCTGGGCAGGAAGTCATGACCGGTTGTCGCACGTCGGCCGCGCCAGGTGCGCGGACCTCCGCCCGGCCAGAGCGTAGCAAGCAGACCACACTCCGCTGGTCGATGGTGTCGCCGGCCAGCGCTCGCAGCCCTACTGCTGCACCGGAAGCTCGGCCATCGCCTCGCTGAGATCGAGCACCCGTCCCCGGGCGTGACGGCGGAGCAGGACGGCCACGTGGCCCCCCATCCACAGCATCGCCACCAGGCTCCCCGCCAGCAGCCCCAGCTCGACCCGGAGGTAGAGATCGTCGCCGAGTGCCGTCACGGCGACGAACACCCCCAGCGCGACGAACCAACCGAGGGCCATGCGGCTGTGCGACGCCAGGGCGACCAGCGCCTGGTCGAGGCAGATCGCGGCCATGACCACCACGAAAGCGATGGCCAGCAGGGCCAGGTCGCGGCTGGTGAGCGCTGCCTGCGCGCCGAACGCCAGGTCGATGAAGCGCGGTCCGACCACGGCGGCAGCGATGGTGGTGACCGAGCCCACCGCGAGGATGGCGACCACCAGCCGCACCAAGGCCCGCTCGAAGTCGGCATAGGCACCGGTGCTCGCCAGCCGGGACAGCTTGGGCAGCAGCGACGCCAGGATCGCCTGGAACAGGAACAGCGGGATGCGCGCCGTCTGCAGGCCGTTGAGGAACACGCCCGCCGCCTGGCGCTGGTCGGCGGTGGCCAACCAGTCGACGGCGATGGTCCCGCCCTGGATGAGCAGCGAGAGCGACACGGTCCCCAGCAGGAGCCATCCCAGTGCCGTCGTCAACTCCTTCCACGAGGCTTCGGGACCGTCCTGGAGCAACCCTCGGGGCCGGGCGAGGGCCACGGCGATCCCGAGGAACGGCGTGACCGCGAACAGCAAGCCGTAGGCCCCGACCGCGGTGATGCCTGCGGCGGCGAGCGCGGCGGCGAGGACGACCCGGCTCACGCCGTCGGTGGCGAAGAAGCTCGCGTAGGCACCGAAGCGATGGTGGGACGAAAGCACGCCGCGGGTGAGGTGCCCGGCGCAGAAGGCCAGCAAGCCCACCACGAAGGCCACCAGCAACCACCCGTTGACGGTGTCGCGCCGGACGAACGCCTGCCCGACCAGCACCAGCGTGCAGACCCCGGCTGCGAACACGGCCCCCAGTGCCACCGCTCGGCGGATCACCGGGCCGGCACCGATCCCCCGGGCACGGCGGGCGGACACCGCCCGGGCCACCTCCTGCTCGAGCGGCTGCATGATGCCGTTGCCCACACCGAACACCAGCGCCCACAGCACCCCGAGCGCGCTGTAGTCCTCGGGCGTCAGCCGGCGCGAGGCGATGGCGAGGAAGGCGATCAGGGCCGCGCCGTTCACGGCCAAGCCCACCGCGACCGGGATGGCCCCCTCGGGCAGCGGGTTCTCCCGCCGGATGCGTTCGATCAGCGTGATCGACGCAATCTAGGCGAGGCGCCCGGACGGCCCGCGCTCCTGCCTACCGGGGATGCGGCATGCAGTGCTCGTCGTACTCGGCGATCACGATCTCCTCAGCCGGGATCGAGCATGCCGGGCACTTCGGGTCACGGTTGATCTTGTAGGTGCGGAACGACTCCTCCAGCGCGTCGTAGACGAGCAGGCGTCCCGACAGCGAGTCCCCGAGCCCCAGGATGAGCTTGATGGCCTCCATGGCCTGGATCGACCCGATGATGCCGGGCAGCACCCCGAGCACCCCGGCCTCGGCGCAGGAGGGCGCCAGCTCGGCGGGTGGCGGCTCGGGGATGAAGCACCGGTAGCACGGCCCGTCGTGGGGCTTGAAGACGGTGGCTTGACCCTCGAAGCGGAAGATCGAGCCGTGCACCACCGGGGTCCCGGTCTTCAGTGAGGCGTCGTTGAGCAGGTAACGGCTGGGGAAGTTGTCAGCCCCGTCGACCACGATGTCGTACTGCGAGAGCAGCTCGACCACGTTATCGGCGCCCAGACGCGTGTCGTGGCCCACGACGTTCACGTCCGGGTTGAGCGCGCTCAGGGTCTTCTTGGCCGAGTCGACCTTGCGCTCGCCGACCCGGTCGACGTTGTGGAGGATCTGGCGCTGCAGGTTGGACTCGTCCACGACGTCCATGTCGATGATGCCGAGGGTGCCCACGCCAGCCGCCGCGAGGTAGAGGGCGGCGGGTGAGCCGAGGCCGCCCGCGCCGAGCAACAGGACCTTGGCGTCGAGGAGGGCGAGCTGCCCCTCCTCGCCGACCTCGGGGAGCAGGAGGTGGCGGTGGTAGCGGTTGCGCTGGGCTGGTTCCAGCACCCGGGGGGTGGCCCACTCTCGACCCTCGTCCTTCCAGCGGTTGAACCCCCCTGCCATCGAGACCACGTCGGTGTAGCCCAGCTCGGTGAGGGTCTTGGCCGCGAACGCCGAGCGGTTCCCGCCCGCGCAATAGATCACCAGCGGGGTGTCACGCCCGGGAACCAGGTTCTCGATCTTGGACTCCAGGTGCCCACGAGGGACGAAGACCGAACCGGGAATCGTCCCCTGCTCGTGCTCGTCCGGCTCCCGCACGTCGAGCAGCACGACTCCCGGGCGGGTCCGTAGCTCGTCGGCCTCGGCGGTGGTCACCTCGCGGATCTCGGCCTTGGTCTTGGAGAGCAGGTCTCGATAGGTGGGCATCGGCGGTCCCGTCTGCGATCTGGCCGGCACAGGCCCGGCTCGGACCTGAAATCCTACCAACCTGGTCAACTATTCGGCCACGGCGGACATTCCCCGGGGGGGTCCAGCGTCAGGCCTGGTCCGAATCCTGGCCCACGAGATCGGGCAGGATGCGGCTGAGCGAGCCGTGCACGACGAGATCCGCCAGCGGGTCCATCTCCGTCGGATCCGCGTTGACGATGAGGATCGTGGCTCCTGCCCGCTTGGCGTGGGGCACCATGCCCGCCACGGGGTAGACGGACAGCGTCGATCCGGCGGCGAGCAGGAGATCGCACGCCTCGGCGGCGTCGAAGGCCCGGATCAGGTCCTCGGGGCGGAGGCCCTGACCGAACGAGATGGTGGCCGACTTGAGCAGGCCACCGCAGTCGAGGCAACGGGGGTCCGCCTCGCCGGCCCGCACCCGGTCCAGGGTCGGCCCCGCCGGCTCCCGGCGCTCGCAGGCCAAACACACCACCTCGTGGATGGTGCCGTGGACCTCCACCACCCGAGCGGGGTCGTGCCCTGCGGCCTGGTGCAGCCCATCGATGTTCTGGGTAACGAGCGAGTGCAACACTCCACGGCGCTCGAGCTCCACCAGGGCCCGGTGGCCGGCATTGGGCTGCGGGGCGAGCTCGATCCAGCGCAGGCGCCCCTGCCAGGCCAGAGCACGCACCTCCGGGTCCCGGAGGTAGTGGTCGATGTGCGCGGTCCGTTCAGCCTTCGGGTTCTTGGTCCACAGCCCGTTCGGGCCCCGGAAGTCGGGGATCCCGCTGTCGGTGGAGATCCCCGCACCGGTGAGCACAGTGACCGATCGGGCCGCCTCGAGCAGGGTTCGGGCGGCGGCGATGGCGGCCGGGTCGGGCTCGGGCATCCAGTCGGCCATGGACCCAGCCTGCCACCGTCCGACCTTGACAGCCGGCCGACGAGCTGCCAGGTTGCACGAAACATATCTAAACAACACGACACATCATCTGAAAGGCGGAGATCGCGATGCCCCTCACCGAACCCTCCTTCCCACAGCAGCGCTTGGCCGTGGAACCGTGGCCCGATCCGGTGATCGACCAGCTCGGGCACGACCCCCGCTCCACCTACGTCGAGAAGTTCTGGTTGGGCGTGCTCGGCCCGTCGACCGTGTGGCTGCTCCGGCGCGTCGCGGACCAGCTCGACGCGCACCCCGAAGGCTTCACCCTCGACCTGGCCGAGACCGCCCGGGCCATCGGGGTCGGCATGCGGGGTGGCCGCAACTCCCCGTTCATGCGATCGATCGATCGCAGCTGCCGCTTCGGGGCCGCTCGCTACCTCGGCGCCGACACCCTCGCCGTCCGCCGCAAGCTCCCCCCACTGACCCGCCAGCAGGCACTCCGGCTCCCCGAGTCCCTCCAGCGCGAGCACCAGAGCTGGCTCGAGCGGGGTGCCACCCCCAACACCCCCGGGGTCACCGTCACCGAGATGCGCGAGCGGGCACGGGGGCTGGCCCTGTCGATGCTGGACCTCGGAGAGGACGTCGAGGCCGCCGAGCGGCAGTCGCACCGCTGGCACTTCCACCCGGCCCTGGCCCACGACGCAGTGCGATGGGCGGTAGCCCACCGCAGCCAGCCGACTGCCCCACCGCTCACCCCGGCTCGCACCGAACCCTCGGCAGTGAGCAGCTAGGACTCGCTGCGGAAGGTCCTCGCCAGCTCCAGCAGCGTCCGAACCCCCCAACCGGTGCCGCCGGGGCTGACGTCGGCCTCGGCGGCATCACCCCACCAGGCCACGCCCGCGATGTCGAGATGCGCCCAGGGGATCCCCGCTCCCACGAACTCCCGGAGGAACATCGCGGCCGTGATCGTGCCGGCGTCCTTGGTCTTGGAGATGTTCCGCAGGTCGGCCACCTCCGAGTCGAGCCGGGGCCGGTACTCGTCGGGCATCGGCAAGGGCCACACCCGCTCCCCCACCCGTTCCGCGGCAGCGCGCACCTCGTCGATCCAGTGCAGGTCGTTCCCCATCAGGCCGGCGATGCGGTTGCCGAGCGCGACCTCCACCGCCCCAGTGAGGGTGGCGAGGTCGACGATGGCGTCCGGCCGAGCCTCGGAGGCGAGTGACAGGGCGTCCGCGAGGATGAGTCGGCCCTCGGCGTCGGTGTTGAGCACCTCCACCGTCTTGCCGTTGCGGATCTTCAACACGTCACCCGGCCGGGTCGCGTCACCCCCGCTCATGTTGTCGGTCAGCGGCAGGTAGCCGCTGACCCGGCAGCGCGGGGCCACCGCCGCCAGGGCCGAGAACGCGCCGAGCACCGCGGCGGCGCCGCCCATGTCGTCCTTCATGGTCATCATGCCCTCGGCGGTCTTGATCGACAGCCCACCGGAGTCGAAGGTGATGCCCTTGCCCACCAGGGCCAGCGAGCCCTGCGGGTCGTCCGGCTCGTAGGTCAGCTCCACGAACCGGGGCGGGTTCGTCGAACCTCGGTTCACCCCGAGCAGCCCCCCGAGCCCCGCCTCGGCGATCTCGTCGGGGCCGAGCACCGTGACCTGCAGGTTCTCCCGCTCGGCCACCTCGACCGCGGCCTCTGCGAAGAGCGCCGGGGTCAGCTCCCCGCCAGGGGTGTTCACCAGGTCGCGTGCCAGCGCGACCGCCTCTGCCACCCGCCTGCCCCGCTGCACGGCGGCCTCGCGGTCGTCGCCGTCCACCGACGTGCCGTCCACCAAAACCAGTCGCTCCAGCCCCACCGGCGAGGGATCGGACTTGTAGCGGACGAACCGGTAGCCCGCGAGCAGGCTGCCTTCGACGATCGCCTCGATCGCCGCCACCCGGTCCTCGGTGGGCAGCAGCTCCGGCAGGGTCAGCGCTACGGAGCGCCGCCGGGCACACGCCCGGGCGGCGATCGCGGCAGCACGGCGCACCCCGAGCACGTCGACCTCGGCGGAGGGGCCCACGCCGACGAACACCTGCGTGGTGCCGTCGTCGCGCACGATCGTCGCCACCTGGTCGACCTTGCCCTCGAAGCCCTGCCCCGTGAGGGCCTCCACCGGCACACCGGCCGACTCGAGCCGATCGCTCGGCACGCCGACCACGACGACGTCGACGCCGGCGGGGACCGTCCTGCGATGCTCGAACGAGACAGCCATCACGCTCCCTTCTCGGCCTCACCGGCGAGAGGCGCCACAGCTCGGGCGGTGAGCGAGTCGCCCTCCTGCCAGCGGGCCATGGTCCACAGCAGGTCGCTCAGCCGGTTGAGGTAGGCGACCACCCGCGAGCCGGGCGCGGCGGCGGCCAGGCTGTCGCGCTCCGCCCGCCGTACGACGGTGCGAGCCACATCCAGCGCAGCCGCCACCCTATTCCCGCCCGGCACCACGAACTCGGACGGCATCGTGAACCGCGCGCTCAGGTCGTCGATCCGGCGCTCCAAGCTCGCCACCATGGCGTCGGTCACGAGGGTCTCCCCGGCGACGAGCTTCGCCCGGTTGGTCTCGTCCGTGGCGAGATCCGCCATCAGCACCCACAGGTCGCGCTCGATGGCCACGAGGAGCTGATCGAGCTCGGATCCCGGCTCTGCCTCGGCCCTCGCCAGGCCGATGAACGCCTGGGCTTCGTCCACGGTTCCATAAGCCGTGGGGAGGGCGGAGTCCTTCGCCACCCGGCCACCGAAGTACAGGCCGGTCGTCCCGTCGTCGCCCTTGCGGGTGTAGATCCTCATCGAGCCCGAGCCTACGCGGCTGTTCTCCAGGGGGAGGAGGCCCTCGTACAGATTCCGAGAGCCGTCCACCCACCGGTAGCCTCGGGCCGGTGACGAGCAGCTACGTGGAAGCCGTACGGAACCGGGTCGTCATCTACGACGGGGCGTTCGGCACGGGGGTCCAGTCCAGGGAGCTCACCGCGGAAGACTTCGGGGGCTCCGAGCTGGAGGGCTGCAACGAGATCCTCGCCATCACCCGGCCCGACGTCATCGCCGAGCTGCACGCCGGGTTCCTGGAGGTGGGCGTCGACGTCCTCGAGACCTGCACGTTCGGCGCGTTCGGGGTGCCGCTGGCCGAGTACGGCATCGCTGACCGGGCCTACGAGCTCAACCTGGCTGCGGCCCGCATCGCCAGGGAGGTGGCCAGCGACTACAGCACCCCTGACCACCCTCGTTGGGTGGCCGGCTCGATGGGACCGGGCACCAAGTCGCCCACGCTGGGACAGATCGGCTTTGCGGAGCTGCGCGACCTCTACGAGATACAGGCCCGGGCGCTCATCGAGGGCGGCGTCGACCTGCTCTTGATGGAGACCCACTTCGACCTGCTGTGCGTCAAGGCATCGTTGCTCGGTGCTCGGCGGGCGATGGCGGCGCTGGGCCGCGAGGTGCCCGTCCAGCTCCAGGTCACCATGGAGGTCACCGGGCGCATGCTGCTCGGCACGGAGATCGCCGCCGCGCTCGGCACCCTCGAACCGCTCCGGCCCGACGTCATCGGCATCAACTGCGCCACGGGTCCGGCGGAGATGAGCGAGCACCTGCGGCACCTGTCGCAGCACGCCCGCACCCCCATCGCCTGCATCCCCAATGCGGGACTGCCGTCGGTGGTCGACGGCAAGATGCACTACGACCTCTCCCCCGCCGATCTGGCCGAGCACCATGCGCGGTTCATCACCGAGCTCGGCGTCACCGTGGTCGGGGGCTGTTGCGGGACGACCCCGGAGCACCTGCGCGCGGTCGTCGAGCGCTGCCGGGACCTCGAACCGGCTCGGCGCGAGCCCACCCACGAGCCGGGGGCGACCTCGATCTACTCGTTGGTCCCCTTCGAGCAGGACACGTCCTTCCTCATCATCGGCGAGCGCACCAACGCCAACGGTTCGAAGAAGTTCCGGGAGGCGATGCTGGCCGGCGACTGGGACGTGTGCGTCCAGATGGCCAGGGACCAGATCAAGGAAGGTGCGCATGTGCTCGACGTGTGCGTCGACTACGTGGGACGTGACGGCCGGGTCGACATGGACGAGCTGGTGTCGCGCCTGGCGACGCAGGCCAGCGCGCCACTCGTGCTGGACTCCACCGAGCCGCCAGTGATGGAGGCTGGGCTCCAGCGCTTCGGTGGTCGGGCCATCCTGAACTCCGCCAACCTCGAGGAGGGAGACGGACCTGGTTCGCGATTCGACCGGGTCATGACGCTGGCCCGCCAGTACGGCGCGGCGGTGATCTGCCTGCTGATCGACGAGGAAGGCCAGGCGCGCGACGTCGAGTGGAAGATGCGCGTCGCCCACCGCATCCACGACCTGGCCATCGAGCGCTACGGCCTGGAGCCCAGCGACCTGATCTTCGACGCGCTGACCTTCCCGCTCTCCACCGGCGACGAGGACCTTCGTGGCGATGCCATGGCCACCATCGAGGCCATCCGGCGGATCAAGGCGGAGCTCCCCGGCGTGTACACCACCCTCGGGGTGTCGAACGTCTCCTTCGGCCTCAAGCCCGCGGCCCGCCACGTGCTCAACTCGGTGTTCCTCCACGAGTGCGTGCAGGCGGGCCTGGACTCTGCGATCGTCCACGCGGCGAAGATCATGCCGCTGAACCGCATCCCCGATGACCAGCGGGAGGTCAGCCTCGACCTGATCTATGACCGTCGCCGACCGGACTACGACCCGCTCCAGCAGCTGCTCGCGATCTTCGAGGGCGTCGAGGAGGTGACGACCGAGCGCGAGGACCGCTCGGGCTGGCCGGTCGAGCAACGGCTCTCGCAACGCATCATCGACGGGGACCGCGACGGGCTCCCCGACGACCTCGACGAGGCGCTCGCCAAGGGGATCCCCGCGCTCGAGATCATCAACGACATCCTCCTGGCCGGCATGAAGGTCGTCGGGGACCTGTTCGCCTCCGGCGAGATGCAGCTGCCGTTCGTCCTGCAGTCCGCCGAGACCATGAAAGCCGCCGTCGCCCACCTCGAACCGCACATGGAGCGCGCCGCCGGCAGCAGCGGCAAGGGCCGCATCGTCCTCGCCACCGTCAAGGGTGACGTGCACGACATCGGCAAGAACCTCGTCGACATCATCCTCACGAACAACGGGTACGAGGTGCACAACCTCGGCATCAAGGTCGGCATCGCCGAGATGATCGAGAAGGCCCTGGAGGTGGGCGCGGACGCCATCGGGATGAGCGGGCTGCTGGTGAAGAGCACGCTCATCATGCGCGAGAACCTCGAGGAGCTGAACGCCCGCGGGCTGACCGACATCCCTGTCCTGCTGGGCGGAGCGGCCCTGACCCGCAGCTACGTCGAGCGCGACCTGCGCGAGGTCTACGAGGGTCGAGTCTTCTACGGCAAGGACGCGTTCGAAGGGCTCTGGGTGATGGATCGGCTGGGTGAGATCAAGCGCACCGGCGTCGACGATGACCCGGACTGGGGTCGGGTGCCCTCCGCGTCGAAGGTGCCGGCCCGATCCGCCACCGCGGTGCTCGAGGTCGATCCCGCGACTCTGCCGGCCCGCTCACCCGAGGTGACCACCGACAACCCGGTGTTCGTGCCGCCGTTCCTCGGCTCGAAGGTGGTGAAGGGAATCCCGCTGGACGACATCGCGGCGTACCTCAACGAGACCGCGCTGTTCCGCAACCAGTGGCAATTCCGGCCGCAGAAGGGTGAGAGCGACGGGGACTTCAAGGCCCGCATACGGCCGACGCTGCGCGAGCAACTGGCGAAGGCCAAAGCCGGTGACGTGCTGGTCCCACAGGTGGTCTACGGCTACTTCCCCGCAAACGCCGAGGGGCAGGACCTGATCATCTGGAAGGACGAGAGCCGCTCGGCGGAGTGGATGCGGTTCCGGTTCCCCCGCCAGAGCACCGAGCCGTGGCTGTGTATCGCCGACTTCTTCCGGCCTGTGGACTCGGGGGAGGCCGACTTCGCCGCGTTCCACATCGTGACGATGGGTCCCCGGGTCAGCGAGCTGACCGCCGAGCTGTTCGCCACCGACCGCTACCAGGAGTACCTGCTGCTGCACGGTCTCGGGGTGGAGATGGCCGAGGCGCTCGCCGAGTACTGGCATCGCCGGATCCGGGAGGAGTGGGGCTTCGCCGCCGAGGACGGCCCCACACTGGCGGGCCTGTTCCGCCAGCAGTACCGGGGTGGTCGTTACTCGTGGGGGTACCCCGCCTGCCCGGACCTGGAGGACAACGTGAAGGTGGCCGAATTGCTCGACGCGGGGCGGATCGGCATCGCGGTCAGCGAGGAGACCGGCTTCCAGTACCAGCCCGAACAGACCACCTCGGCGATCATCTGCCACCACCCGCAGGCCAAGTACTTCGTGGCCCGCTGAGCGAGCCCCGCCGCTCCTACCGCATGGGTGCCGGGATGCGCTGCTCGAGGCTGGCCGCGTCCGCGAACAGGTCCCCGAGCCGTTCGACCCGATCGAGCACCTCGGCGGCCTCGAACGAGAGCGGCTGGCCGCCGGCGGCCGCTTCGACCTCGTCCCAGGTCACCGGGGTGGACACCGTCGGCCGGGGCCTGGCCCGCAGCGAGTAGGCGCAGATCGTGGTCTTGAAGTAAGCGTTCTGGCTCCAGTCGATGAGTACCTTGCCTCGCCGGAGCTCCTTCTTCTGGTCCGTCACCACCAGGGAGGGGTGGTGCTTCTCGATGAGCTGCGCGACTGCGAGGGAGAAGGACTTCGCGTGGTCGGTGTGGTGGTAGCAGTTGAGCGGCACGTACAGCTGCAGGCCTTTCGAACCTGAGGTCTTCGCGACCGAGCGCAGCCCGAGGCCGGCCAGCGTGTCGCGGATGAGCAAGGCCACCTCGGCGCAGGCCGCCATGCCCGCGGGCGGTCCGGGATCGAGGTCGAAGACCACCATGGTCGGGGCGTGCATGTCCCCGGCGCGCGACATCGGGGTGTGCAGCTCCAGCGCCGCCAGGTTCGCCGCCCACACCAGCGCGGCGACCGAATCCAGCACGCAGTAGCGGATCGGCCCACCCCGGTCGCCGGGGCCTTCGGCCACGGGCACCCACTCGGGGCGATGGCCCGGACATCGCTTCTCGAAGAACGACTCCCCGTCGACCCCGTCGGGGAACCGGCGGAACGTCACGATGCGATCGCGGAGATGGGGCAGCATCACCGGCGCGATGCGCGCGTAGTAGTCGACCACCTCGGCCTTGGTGAAGCCCGCCTCGGGGTAGAGCACCTTGTCGAGGTTGGTGAGCTTGAGCTGGTGCCCCTCGATCTCCACGAGGGTGGGAGGCGACATGAAGCTCCGGGCGCTCAACCCGTCGCGGTGCGGGCTTCGGTGGCGGGACCCTCCCCGGTGACAGCGCCCTCGGCCTCGGCCTGCGGCTCGTGCGCGGTCGGGTGCCGCTTGCGAGCCTCTTTCGCCGCCGCGACCGAAGCCTCCAACGCCGCCATCAGGTCGACCACCCTGGCGGGCTCCGCGGCCGCCGGCGCAGCCAGCACTCCGGCTCCCCGGGCCTTCTGCTCGATGAGATCGATCACCGCTTCACGGTAGGTGTCGTGGAACTTCTCCGGCTCGAAGTCCGCCGAGAGGGTGGCGATGAGCTGGCGGGCCATCACCAGCTCCTTGTCGGGGAGCTCCATCTCGCCCAGATCGGCCAGCTCGGGGATCTGCGCCGGGTCGTTGATCTCGTCGGCGTAGACCATCGTCGACAGCAGCAGCACACCGTCCCTGGGCCGGATCGCCGCCAGGTACTGCTTGGTGCGCATCACGAAGTGCGCGATGCCGACCTTGCCTTCTTCCTCCATCGCCTTGGCGAGCAACGCATAGGGCTTGGCCGCGGCGTCGGGCGCCAGGTAGTACGCGGAGTCGTAGAAGATCGGATCGATGTCCGCGAGATCGACGAACTCCTCGATGTCGATCGTGCGCACCGCTTTGGGATCGAGTGCAGCCAGCTCCTCGTCGGTGATGACCACGTAGCTGCCCGAGCCCAGCTCGTAGCCCTTGACGACCTGCTCCCAGGGGACTTCTTCACCCGTCTCGGCCGAGACGCGCTTCTGCTTGACCCGCGCATGGGTACGGGCGTCGAGTTGGTTGAACTGCACGGTCTTGCGAGTCACCGCGCTGTACAGCTTCACGGGGATGTTGACCAGGCCGAAGCTGATCGACCCGCTCCAGATGGCTCGCGGCATGGGCTCTTCCCTTCCCCCGGGACCGCCCGCTCAGCTCGAGAGTAGCGCCCGAGCCACCAGATCGGTACCGAACGCCGTCAGGATGGCCAGGTAGAGCAGCCCCGTGGCAGCCATGACCGCCGAGTAGTAGCGCTCCTTGAGCGCCAGCCGGGTGACCACGATCAAGGCGCCGGTCGTCAGCGCGCAGGCCACCCAGAACCACGACAGCAGGCCGTTGTAACCATCGTCGATGGTGCCGTCGACTGCGGAGAGCATCCCCGTCGGGACGAGCAATAGCAGCACCTCGGGCACCCACAGCCAGCCGACCCAGCGCACCAGCTCGAGCAGCGGGGCGCGGGCCAGCCCCGGCTGCACCAGGTACCAGTGGCCGAGCAGCATCGCATCGGTGACCGCGCCGAGGAACGCCGCGCCGACCACGAAGCGCGCCACGGCCAGCCAGTGCGGCCCTCCTGCTCCGAGCGCTGCGGCGACCACACCGGCGAACCCGATGCAGGGCGCGACCAGGTCGAGCCAGGGCGGGAACTCGGGGATGGATCGATCCCGAGCCGCCAGGGCGCGGTCGATCCCGGTCATGGCCGCCACCCGGGCCGATCGCTGGTCGGCGAGCGCAAGCTGGCCTGACACCCCGGCCTTGCGACGGGCTATCGAGACCGCGAGCGCGACCCCGGCGGCAATGGCGGTACCGACCGAGGCCAGGTCCCTGACCGGCTCGGTGTCGATCACGACGAAGCCGACGTACGCCGCGCCGAGCGCCATCAACCCGAAGACCCCGCGCATCAACCAGCCGTATCCCAGGCCCACCTCTCGGCGGCGGGTGGTGACCCACAGGAACAGCAGCCCGCCCGCAGCCCATTGCAGGAGGAAGGACGCGCCATCGAACCCGATCATCGCCGTCCCTGCCCACCCATCACGCGTCGATCGGGACGAGGTCGTGGTCGGCGGCGTTGAGTGGCTCGGGTCCCCCCTCGGCGACCACCACGATGTCCTCGAGCCGGACACCGAAGCGGCCGGCCAGGTAGATGCCAGGCTCGATCGAGAACGCGTTGCCCTCCACCAGGGGGGTGTGGTTGCCGGCGACGATGTAAGGGTGCTCGTGCTCCTCCACGCCGATGCCGTGACCCGTACGGTGGATGAAGCACTCGCCGAAGCCTGCCTCGGTGATGCGTCCCCGGGCGATGGCGTCGACCTCCTCGCACGCCACTCCGGCCTTCGCCCCGGCGACCGCCGCCTGCTGTGCGTCGCGCAGCACCCGGTACAGGTCGCGAACCTCCGGTGGCGGCTCGCCGGTGTACACGCAGCGGGTGATGTCCGAGCAGTACCCGGCACCGTCGGCACCGAGCATGGTGCCACCGAAGTCGCACAGGACGATCTCGTTCGGCTCGATGACCCGGTTGCCGGGCTCGTGGTGCGGGCTGGCGGCGTGCTCCCCTGCGGCGACGATGGCGAAGTTCACCCGCTGGTGGCCCTCCGCCAGGATCCGCCGGCCCAGCTCGGCGGCGACCTCGGCCTCGGTGCGACCAACGAGCGGGATCTCACCCTGCTGGAGCTGGCCCGCCACCCGATCGACCGCCGCGGCCGCTCGCCGGAGGGCGGCGATCTCGCTGGCATCCTTCACCGCCCGCAGCGGACCGGTGATGTCGCTGGCGTTCCGGAAGGTCGTGCCCGGCATGCGCCGCTGCAGCTCGATGAGGAACTGCGCCCAGGTGCGGTTCCCGACGGCGGCCACCGAGGCCAGCCCGGCCAGGTCCGCCACCAGCTCCACGGGGTCGTCGGTCTCGGCCCAGGTCCGCACCCCGAAGACCTCCGGTTCCTCGCGGACCCGCGGCGCTTCGAGCAAGGGGACCACCAGCGTCGGCTGCGCGTCACGGGGCACCACCAGCATGGTGAGCCGCTCGAGCGGCATGGCTTCGTAGCCGATCAGCCACGGCAGGTCCGCGCCCACCGACAGCAGCAGCACGTCGACGCCGGCGTCCTCCATGGCTCGCCGCACGCGAGCCACGCGCGCCGCGTGGGGGGACCAGGAAGACATCGCGGCCAAGGCTACGGGAGCGCGGCGCGCCCAGGCACGCCGCTGATCCGCTTCCTACGTTGTCGACCAAGCCGACGGCCGGACAGCGCCGTCGGGAACGAGGAGTCCTGCGGCGTGAGTCCGAGGAGCCGGCCGAGACCGCATCGCGACCGGGTGATCGCCGACCGCACCGCTCTCCGGTGCTCGGCGGACCGGCCACGAACGAACGGTCGCGCCCCTCCAGCCACCTGGTCAGTGGCGCAGGGGACTGGAAGCCGGAACAGCGCCTGCGACCTTGTCTCCCGCGGTACCGGCCGCATGGCGAGCGTGGTAACTGGAGCGGGCGAGCGGGCCGGCCTCCACGTGGGGGATCCCCATGCCCTCGCCGATGCGGGCCAGCTCGGCGAACTCACCGGGCTCCCACCACCGGGCCACCGGCAGGTGCTGCGAACTGGGCCGCAGGTACTGGCCGAGGGTGACGATGTCGGTGCCCACACCGGCGAGGTCCGCCAGCGCGGCCACCACCTCGTCGAAGCTCTCGCCGAACCCGAGGACCAAACCGGACTTGGTGGTCAGGCCGGCTCGCTTGGCGGCCGCGAGCACCGCGAGGCTACGGGCGTACCCCGCCGAGGGTCGCACGGCTCGCTGGAGGCGGGCGACGGTCTCCAGGTTGTGGTTCAGCACGTCGGGGCGGGCGTCGAAGATGGTCGCCAGCGCGACTGCGTCACCCTTGCAGTCGGGGATGAGGACTTCGATCGCCACCTGCGGCGTGCGGGCCCGGATGGCGTCGATGGTGGCGGCGAAGGCGCTGGCCCCACCGTCGGGTAGGTCGTCGCGAGCCACCGCGGTCACCACGGCGTACTGCAGACCCATCCGATGCACCGCCTCGGCCACCCGGGCCGGCTCGCCGGGGTCGAATGGGCCGGGCCGCCGGGTGTCCACCAGGCAGAAGCCACAGGCCCGGGTGCAACGCTCACCGTTGATCATGAACGTGGCCGTGCCGTCGGCCCAGCACTCGAAGATGTTCGGACAGCCCGCCTCCTCGCACACCGTGACCAGCCCCAGCTCGCGCATCGTGCGCTTCAGCCGCAGGTAGCCGTCGCCGATGCGCACCTCGGCGCGCATCCAGTGCGGTTTGCGTTCGTGGAGGTCGTGGCCCCCGGCCACCCCTGCCTCGGCCAGGCGTCCCCGGAGGCGCAGAGAGCCCTCACCGCTCGGCGCGGGGAGTTCACCTGGCCCTTCCCCCCTGCTGAACGGCGCCAGGTCGACCGGCGATCGGCGCCACACGACGTCCGCCCGGTCCCAGCCGGCCGGGCCTGCCCAGCGGGTGACCGCTCGGTCGACGACCGCGTCGACCACCCGGTGCAGATCAGCATCGATGCCCTCGGCTCGCAGCGAGGTGACCGCCTTGTCGGCGATGCCGCAGGGCACGATGTGGCCGAACATGGCCAGATCGGGATCGACGTTCAGCGCGAACCCGTGCATCGAGCGGCCCCTCGCCAGCCGCACCCCGATGGCCGCGATCTTGCGTGGACGCTGCCCTGCGGGCTCGACCCAGACCCCCGGGTAGCCGGGCAGCCGACCCACGTCGCGCAGCCCGAGGTCGCCCAGCACGTCGATGAGCAGCTGCTCGACAGCGCGTACGTAGGCCACCGTGTCCGCCATACCCCCGCCGCGCCTGCCCGGCACGGTGAGGATCGGGTAGCCGACGAGCTGGCCGGGCCCGTGATAGGTGACGTCCCCACCCCGATCGGCGCGCACCAGCTCAGCGCCCACCTCCGCCGGGGGGACGAGCACGTGGGCGAGGTCGCCGCGGGCTCCCAGCGTGTACACGTGAGGGTGCTCGAGCAGCAGCAGCCAGTCGTCGCGGCCGTGCTCGAACAGGCCTTGCTGGAGGGTGTGCGCCTCCCGGTACGGGACCTGCCCCAGCCAGCGGACGTGCAGCGCCCGGCCGCTCAGAGCTCCGCCTCCCAGTTGCGGGTCTCGATGCTCGCCTTCACCGCGGACAGGAACGCGGCCGCGTACCCACCGTCGAAGGCGCGATGGTCCCAGCTCATGCCCAGCAGCCCGACCGAGTGGATGGCCACGGCCTCCGTGCCGTCCTCCGCGGTGACCACCACCGGCTTGCGGGACACCCCGTCGGTGCTGAGGATCGCCACCTGCGGCTGGTTGATGATCGGCAGCACCAGATAGCTGCCGAACGATCCGGAATTCGAGATCGTGAAGGTGCCCCCGGTGATGTCGTCGACGGAGAGCTTCTTGGTGCGAGCCCGGGTGGCGAGGTCGTTGATGGCCCGGGCGATCGCCCGCAGCCGCAGGTCGTCGGCCTCGTGGATGACGGGGGCCAGCAGACCCTCGAAGTCGAGGTCGACGGCGATGGCCAGGTTGACGTAGTTGTGGACCACCAGCTCGCCGTCACCGACGGTGGCGTTGAGGTGCGGGAAGTCGGCCAGCGCGTCGATCACCGCTCGGGCGATGAAGGGCAGGTAGGTGAGGCTGAAGCCCTCGGTGGCCTTCCACTCGTCGCGGTGCGCCCGCCGCACCCGCTCGACGTTCTCGTAGTCGACCTCCACCACGGTGTAGGCGTGGGGTGAGGTGGCCTTGGAGGCCACCATGTGCTCGGCCGTGCGGCGGCGGATGTTGTTGAGCGGCTCCACCGTGTCGCCGGTGCCCGACCGCGGGGTGGGTGAGGCTCGCCGGGCTGGTGCCGGCTCGACGGGCGGAGCAACAGAGGGCGCGGCAGGCGGGGACACGACAGGCGAGGGCGCGGCGGCAGCCGACGCAGGCCGGTCCACCGCCCGGGTGGCCCCCCGAGCGCGGATCTCGCGCTCGACGTCCGCCCGGGTGATCCGCCCGCCCGGCCCGGTGGGGGTGATCCGGCTGGCGTCGAGCCCGTAGTCGTGCACGAGCTGGCGCACCACCGGCGACATGAGCCGCCCTTTCGTCTGGCCGTCGGTAGCCGCCGCAGGGGCCGCCGCGGACGCCGTCGGGGGCTGGGGCGACGGCGCTGGCGGCGGGGGCACGGGTTCCGCCTCGGGCCGGTGCGCCTCGGCGGCCTTCGCGGGCGGCTGCTCGGTGGGCGGCGCGGCCGGCTCGTCACGGGGTGGCGGCGGTGCCGCCGCGGCACCCTCGACGGGAGCCTCGGTCACCACCGCGAGCACCGCGCCCACCTCGACCGTCTCGCCTTCGGGGACCCGGATCTCGGCCAGGTACCCGGACACGGGCGAGGGGACCTCGGAGTCGACCTTGTCGGTGGAGACCTCGAAGAGCACCTCGTCCTCGGCCACGTGGTCGCCCACCGCCTTGAACCACTTGGTGATGGTGCCCTCGGTGACCGACTCACCGAGCTGGGGCATCTGGATCTCGGCCATGGTCCGTCGTTCCTCGAGTTTCGATCGGGTCAGTGCAACGAGCGTCCGGTGAGGGCCATCGCCGCCTCGCCGAACACCTCGCTCATCGTGGGATGAGGCTGGATGAACTGGGCCACCTCCGCCGCGGTGGCTTCCCAGTTCACCGCCAGGTAGGCCTGCCCGAGCTGCTCGGTGACCCACGGGCCCACCATGTGCACCCCGAGGATCTGCCCGGCGCCGCCGTCCGCGTTGCGCTCGGCGATGATCTTCACCATCCCCTCGTTGTCACCGACGATCATCGCCCGGCCGTTGCCTCCGTAGCGCTGCTTGGCGGTCACCACGTCGTAGCCGGCCTCCTTGGCCGCCTCTTCGGAGAGCCCGGCGAAGGCCACCTCGGGGTGGCAGTAGATGCACCACGGCACCCGGTCGTAGGCGATGGGGAGCGGGTCCTCACCGAGCACGTCCTTCACCACCAACATGCCCTCCGCGAAGCCCACGTGGGCCAGGGCGGGGGTGGCGATGAGGTCACCGGCGGCGTACACCCCGGGCTCGGCGGTGCGGCAGCGCTCGTCGACCACCACGTGGCCCCGCTCGGTGACCTCGACCGCGGTGCCCTCCAACCCGAGGGTCTCCGAGAGCGGGCGCCGGCCCACCGACACCACCACCAGCTCGGTCTCGATCGACTGACCATCACCCAAGGCGACGACGGTGGTCTTCTCGCCCGGCGTGTGGCCGGTCACGGTGACCCCGGTGCGCACCTCGATGCCCCGCTTGGAGAACGCCCTGGTGACCAGCTTGGTGATGTCGTCGTCACAGCCCGGCAGGATCTTGGGCAGCGCTTCGAGCACGGTGACCTCGGTCCCGAGGTCGGCCATCATGGAGGCGAACTCGCAGCCGATGGCGCCACCCCCGATCACCACAGCGGTGGCGGGCAGGGTCTGCAGGGAGAGCAGCTCGTCGGAGGTGACGACGAAGCGGCCGTCGACCTCGAAGCCGGGGATGGTCCGGGGCACCGACCCGGACGCCAGCAGCACGTGGTCACCGGTGAGCTCGACCTCCCCGGACGCGCCGCCACTGACGCGCACCACCCGGCCCGGGTGCAGGGTGCCGGTGCCGTCGAAGAGGGTGACGGTGCGCCGCTTGAGCAGACCGGTCAGGCCGGTGGTGAGCTGGTCGACGATCTGCTGCTTGCGGGCCTGGGTGACCCCGAAGTCGACCGACGGGGACCCGGCATTGATGCCGAACTCCCCCGCCCGGCTCACCGTGCGGTACACGGCTGCGGTCTCGAGGAGCTCCTTGGCGGGGATGCAGCCCACGTGCAGGCAAGTGCCGCCGAGCTTCGCCCGCTCGATGAGCGCGATGTGCAGCCCCGCCGAGGCGCCGTAGAGGGCAGCTGCGTAACCGGCGGGCCCACCTCCGATGATCACGAGGTCGAAGTTCTCGGCCGTGGGGACCACCTCCGTTGCGTGCTGGGTTGTGTGCGCCCGGGCGAGCCGGCGGTCAGCGAGCGATGGCGAGCTGCACGGTGAACGCGGTCAGGATGGCGATGCCGCACAGCAGGGACAGGAAGATCAGCTTCCGGGTGCTCATCGTGAGGGCAGCCTAGCGGCGCGCACCCCCTCGCCTACCATGCGAGCCATGTCGAGCGAGTCGCAGCGGCTGGTGGTCGTGGGGCAGGGCTACGTCGGTCTCCCGCTCGCCGTGCGCGCCGTCGAGCAGGGCTTCGACGTGGTGGGCCTCGACGTCGACGAGGCCAAGATCAAACGCCTCGCGGCCGGTGAGTCGCCAGTGGAGGACATCACCGACGAGCGGCTGCGCGCCGCGCTGGCCACGGGCCGGTACCGGCCCACCACCGCCGCCGAGGACTGCGAGGGGTTCGACGTGGCGGTGATCTCCGTACCCACCCCACTGCGCGAGGGCAACCCCGACCTCAGCTACATCGAGCAGGCCGCCGCCGCCATCGCGCCCCATCTGCGCCGAGGGGCCACGGTCGTGCTGGAATCCACGACCTACCCAGGCACCACCGAGGAGCTTGTGGGGCCGATCCTCGAGGACGGCTCGGGGCTGGTGGCGGGCAGCGACTTCCACCTGGGCTACAGCCCGGAGCGCATCGATCCCGGCAACCGCACCTGGACCCTCGAGAACACCCCCAAGGTGGTCTCCGGGGTGGACGCCGCGTCGCTCGCCGCGGTGCAGGCCTTCTACGACGCCATCGTCGACACCACCGTGCCGGTCTCGTCGCCGAAGGAGGCCGAGCTCACCAAGCTGCTCGAGAACACGTTCCGGCACGTGAACATCGCGCTGGTCAATGAGCTGGCCATGTTCGCCAACGAGCTGGGCATCGACGTGTGGGAGGCCATAGACGCCGCCTCCACCAAGCCGTTCGGATTCATGCGGTTCACGCCTGGCCCCGGAGTGGGCGGTCACTGCCTACCCATCGACCCCTCGTACCTCTCGTGGCGGGTTCGCCGCTCGCTGGGCGAGACGTTCCGCTTCGTCGAGCTGGCCAACGACGTCAACGACCACATGCCCGACTACGTCGTGCGCCGGCTGATGATGGCGTTGAACCGCCGGGGCCTGGCGATGAAGGGGCGACGGGTGCTGCTGCTCGGCATGTCCTACAAGCGCAACACGGGTGACGCCCGCGAGTCGCCCTCGCAGCCCATCGCCCGCCAGCTCGTGCAGCTCGAAGCCGAGGTGCTCGTCGTGGACCCCTTCGTCGACGACCGCCACCTGCCGCCCGGGGTCACCCGGGTCGAGCTCACCCCCGAGGTGCTGCGCAGCGCCGCCGCGGTGCTCCTGCTCGTCGGGCACGACGCCTTCGACCGGGAGCTGATCGTCGAGCACGCCAGCTACGTGTTCGATTCGCAGCGGTGCCTGCCGCCGGCGGCCAACGTCGAGTACCTCTGAGGCGCGCCGGGCGGCGCGCCTGATCAGATCGCGCACCGTCGGGCCGCGCGCCGCAGCGGCCGCGTGCCCCGCTCAGCGCTTGGGGCGGCGCGACCGGCGACCGGCCAGGAAACCGACGAGCAACGCCAGCACCACCGTGCCGGCCAGCATCAGCCACAGCGGGGCGGTGAACTGGAGGAAGAGGAACGTGAACGGGACCTCTTCCCGGTTCTGTCCGACGAAGGCCAGCAGGGCCAGCAGGATCACCGCGCCGCCCACCAGCCGGGCATCGACCTGCATCTTGGCGCCGCGATGTTCAGCCTCACGAGCCATGGAGCACCTCCCTGCGGTACCGGTCGTATCGGTCACCGTAGCGGGCATAGATCAGCCGACCGCGGACGTTGGAGCCCATGACTGATGGGAGAGTTGGCATGGACATCGCGATCACGGGTGCGAGCGGCCTGATCGGTCGAGCGTTGGCCACGGATCTCCAGCGTGACGGCCATCGGGTGGTCGCGGTCTCCCGCAATCCGGCGGCGCTGCGGGGTCTGGACGCCCTGGGCTGGGATCCGGCCGCGACGCGCATCGACCGGGTGGGCTTCGAGGGGATCGACGCGGTGGTGCACCTCGCCGGCGCGGGCATCGGCGACCACCGCTGGACCGACGCCTACAAGCGCGAGATCCGCGAGAGCCGCGAGCTCGGCACCCGGCTCTTGGCCGAGACCCTCGCCAGCCTGCAACGGCCCCCTCCGGTGCTCGTGTCCGGCTCCGCGATCGGCTACTACGGCGACCGGGGCGACGAGGTGCTCACCGAGCAGAGCCCACCGGGCGGCGGGTTCCTCGCCGAGGTGTGCATCGGGTGGGAGGCCGCCGCGGCGCCCGCGACGGAAGCCGGGATCCGCACCGCGTTCATCCGCACCGGCATCGTGCTGTCCGCAGAGGGCGGCGCGCTCGCGAAGCTGCTGCCGCTGTTCCGGTTGGGGCTCGGCGGCCGCATGGGGAGCGGCCGCCAGTGGTGGAGCTGGATCTCCATCGCCGACGAGGTGCGGGCGATCCGCTGGCTGATCGACCACGACCTGTCGGGACCGGTGAACCTCACCGCGCCGACCCCTGTGACCAACGCGGCATTCACCAAGGTCCTGGCGTCGGTACTGCGCCGGCCGGCCGTCTTCCCGGTCCCCGCGTTCGCCCCGAGGCTGCTGCGCGGGGCAGAGTTGGCCGACGAGCTGCTCTTCGCCAGCCAGCGGGTCGAGCCTGCGGTCCTGGCCGGGAGCGGCTTCACGTTCTCGGCGCCGGACCTCGAAGGCGCGCTGCGGGACATCCTCGACAGCAGGAAGGAGGCAGGCAGGTGAGCAGGTCGAAGCGGCAGGTGTCGGTGAGCCGGGTGATCGCGGCTCCGCCGGAGAAGATCTTCGACGTGCTGGCGGACCCGTCCAAACACCCGATCATCGACGGGTCCGGCACCGTCAAGCACGCCCGGGCCAGCGCGCCCCGCCGACTCGAGCTGGGCTCGACGTTCGGCATGGATATGCGGATGGGCGTGCCCTACGTCATCAAGAACACGGTGGTGGAGTACGAGCCGAACCGGTTGATCGCCTGGCGCCACTTCGGGCGGCATCGCTGGCGCTTCGAGCTGGAGCCGGTGGAGGGTGGTACTCGGGTCACGGAGACCTTCGACTGGTCCACGGCGCTCGCGCCCTGGCTGATCGAGCTGGTCGGGTACCCGAAGCGGCACCCGACCAACATGCTCGCGACCCTGGAGCGCCTCGACGCCTACGTCACCACCGGCGAGGTACCGGCGAGCTGATCGACCGGTGACCCCGCCGGCTCACTTGGGCTGCATGCGGATGCCGCCGTCGACGCGGATGGTCTCGGCGTTCATGTAGCTGTTGCCGATGAGCTCGAGCACCATGCTGGCCAGCTCGTCGGGGGTGCCGAGCCGCTTGGGGAACAGCACGCCCTTCTCGAGGTTGGCCTTGAACGCTTCGGACGCCTCGCCCTGGCCGTAGATCGGGGTGTCGATGAGGCCAGGCGCCACCGTGTTCACCCGGATGCCCACGGCGGAGAGGTCGCGGGCCACGGGGAGGGTCATACCGACGACGCCGCCCTTGGAGGCCGAGTAGGAGGCCTGGCCGATCTGGCCGTCGAAGGCCGCCACCGAGGAGATGTTCACGATGGCGCCCCGCTCGCCGCTGTCGAGCGGTTCGGTCTGGCTCATGGCGGTGGCCGCCAGGCGGATGCAGTTGAAGGTGCCGATCAGGTTGACCTCCACGACCTTGCGGAACACCTCGAGGTCGTGGGCGGATTCGTAGCGGCCGTCCTTGCCGATGGTGCGGGTGGCCCACCCGATGCCGGCGGAGTTCACCAGCGCCCGCAGCGGGCCCATCTCCTTGGCCAGCTCGACCGCGGCGATCACTTCGTCGGTGTTGGTGACGTCGACGTGTGCGAAGGCGCCGCCCAGCTCCGAAGCCAGCGCGTTGCCCTTGTCGTCCTGAAGGTCGGCGATGACGACCTTCGCCCCCCGGGCCGTGAGCTGGCGGGCGCAGGCCTCGCCGATGCCCGAGGCCCCGCCGGTCACGATTGCGGAGATCCCGTTGATGTCCATGGCCGGCGAGCCTACGCAAGCCCTCGCGACCGGAGCCAAACCGCCCTGACCGGACCCCGCCGCTCACTGCTCCACCGTTCTGTTCACCGATCCGCGGCCATGGGCCGCGCCACCATGAACAGAGCGGGGTTGGAACGGGGTCGGAGCGGGGTGCTCGGCATCATGGAGAGACGGGTGCTCCCCACCCGCCGCCACCGGGAGTGAGCATCCGCAGCACGTCGCCGGCCTCGAGATGGATCGTGCACTTGTCGGGCAGACGCTCGGCCCGGCTCTCGTCGCCGCCGGGGAGCAGCCAGTTCTCCCCCACCGCCCCGGGCTCGCCGCCGGCCAAGCCCCACGGCTGGGACACCCGCCGCTCGGTGATCAGCGACAGGGTCGCGTCCTCGAGCACCTGCAGGTCCCGCTCGATCCCCTCTCCACCGGGCGCGGACCCCGCGCCACCACTCCCCCGCCGCAGCCGTTGCCGAAGAACCCGCAGCGGAAACGCCCGCTCCAGCGCCTCGATCGGAGTGTTTCGGGTGTTGGTCATCGCCGTGTGCACCCCGCTCATGCCCCGCCCCACCGAGCGGCCACCCTGCCCGCCGCCGACCGTCTCGTAGTACACCCAGCCCGCGCCGCCGATGAGCACGTTGTTCATCGTCCCCTGCGACGCCGCCCCCACCCGGCCGGGCAGAGCGAGGGCCAGCGCACCGAGGCACACGTCGGCCACCCGCTGGCTGACCTCCACGTTGCCTGCGCCCACCGCCGCCGGCGGGCGGGCGTTCACGATGGTGCCGGCGGGGGCGTGCACCCGCACCGGTCGCAGCAGGCCGCCGTTGCTCGGCAGGGTGGGGTCCAGCGCGCAACGCAGCGCGAACGTCACGGAGCTCACCGTGACCGCCTCCACCGCGTTCACGTTGCCCGGCCGCTGGGGATCGGTCCCGGTGAAATCGAAGGTCACCTCGTCCCCCTCGACGGTCATCGCCACCGCTATGCGGGTCTCGACCTGCTGGTAGGGCGCGGGGCCGAACGAGTCGACCACGTCCTCGAAGCGCCACGTCCCGTCGGGCAGCGACGCCAGCTCGGCCCGCATCCGCCGCTCGCCGTAGTCCAGCACCTCGGCCAACGGCTCACCTGCGAACGACCGCAGCCGCTCCACGCCCACCACGTTGGCCCCGATCTGGGCGTGGAGATCCCCGTCGCGCTCAGCCGGGGTGCGCGAATTCGCCACCAGCACCGCGCGCACCTCCTCGGTGAGCTTCACCGGGGGGATCCGCAGCCCCTCCTCGAACACCTCGACCGCGTCCGCCGGCAGCGAGCCCGGCGCGGCGCCACCGACGTCGGCGTGATGCGCCCGGTTCGCCGCCCAGCCGACCAGCCGGCCGTCGGCGAAGCAGGGGGCGACCAGCGTGATGTCGTTGAGGTGGGTGCCCCCGGCGAAGGGGTCGTTGAGGATCACCTGGTCGCCCGGCGCCAGCGACGACCCGAAGCGCTCGATGGCCACCCGCACCGACGCGGGCATCGACCCCAGGTGCACGGGGATGTGCTCGGCCTGCACCAGCAGCTCGCCATCCGCGGTGAACAGCGCCGCCGAGCAGTCCGCCCGTTCCTTGATGTTCGGGCTGAACGCGGCGCGCTGCAGCACCGCCCCCATCTCCTCGGCCACCCCCGTGAGGCGCGACACCAGGATCTGCAAGCCTGCCGGGTCGAGGCTCACCGGTCCCGCTCCCGGCGCAGCACCAACGCCCCCGCCACCCCCGGCTCGGCTCGCCAACCGGCCGGCACCCAGATCGTGCAGTCCGGCTCCGCGACCACCGCCGGGCCGGCGACCTCGGCCCGCTCGACCAGCGGCAGGTCCCCGAGGGCCACTGGCGCCCGCCGCCGGGCGGCGGCCCGCACGGCCACGACCTCCACCGGGTGGCCCGGCCGGGCGTAGCCGTTGTGGCGCCGGTGCGCGTCGTGGAAGCCCTCCACCGAGGCCACCCGCAGCTCATGGCTCTGCCCCTCGTAGCGGCAGTCCAGCCAGGTCTCCACCTCCACCCCCACCTCGCCGTCACCCGCGCCCAGCGCGGCCAGCGCCGCCGCCGCCAGCTCCGCCCGGGCCTCCCCCAGCCCACGGTGGTCACCCGGCATCGCCCACGAGCGCACCAGGTCCCGCTGCTCGGGCGCACACAGGATCCCCGCCGCCGAGAGCACACCCGCCCGGGCCGGCACGATCACGCACGGCATGCCCAGCGCGTCGGCGAGGTCGCAGGCGTGCAGCGGCCCCGCGCCGCCGAAGGCCACCAGGGCCAGCCGGCGGGGATCGACCCCCCGCTCCACCGACACCTTCCGCAACGCCTGCACCATGTTGGCGTTCACCACCGCCAGCACCCCCGCCGCGTCGACACCCGCCCGCTCGAGCGCCTCGCGGGCCAGGCGGGCGTCGAGGGTCCCCAAACCCGGGAACGAGGCGTCGAGGGGGATGCGCCCGGCGACCAGGTTGGCGTCGGTCACCGTCGGCTCGGTGCCGCCTTGCCCGTAGCAGGCCGGGCCGGGGACCGCGCCCGCGCTCTCGGGGCCGACCACCAGTGCCCCACCGGGGTCGACGCGGGCGATGGACCCGCCGCCCGCGCCGATGGTGTGGACGTCCAGCGACGGCAGCCGCACCGGCAGCCCGGCCACCTGCCGCTCAGCCGCGGGCTCGGGCCGCCCGCCCAGCACCAGGCACACGTCGGTGCTGGTGCCCCCCATGTCGAAGGTGACGGCGTCGGGGTACCCGTTGGCCACCGCCACCGCCGCCCCAGCCGCCACCCCACCGGCCGGTCCCGACAGCAGCAACGCCGCCGGGCGCTCGGCGGCCTCCGCCGCGGGCACCAGCCCACCGGCCGAAGTCATCACCACCACCCGCTCGGCGGCATCGGCGAGGCCTCGCAGGTACCGCCTGCACACCGGCCGCAGGTAGGCGTTGGCCACAGTGGTCACCGTTCGCTCGTACTCGCGGAACTCGGGGCTGATCTCGTGCGAGCAGGTCACGTCGAAGCCCCGAGCAGCGAGCGCCTCGGCCACGGCCCGCTCGTGGTCGGGTCGCAGGTCCGCGTGCAGGAGGCACACCGCGATCGCCTCCACCCCCGCGAGCTGCCCGCCGGAGGGCAGCGACGACCGGTCGAGGGGCACCAGCACCTCGCCGCGCGCGTCGAGCCGCTCGCGGACCTCGAAGCGCAACGGGCGGGGCACCAGCGGGGCGGGCCGGTCGATCGTGTGGTCGTACAGGGACGGCCGGTCCTGGCGGGCGATCTCGATGACGTCGGCCAGGCCCTCGGTGGTCACCAGCGCCACCACGGCGCCGCGCCGCTCGAGCAGGGCGTTGGTGGCAACGGTGGTGCCGTGCGCCAACACGTGGACCGGGCCGGCGGCCAGCGCGGCGATGCCCTGGCGCACGGCCCGACCCGGGTCGTCAGGGGTGGAGGGCACCTTGAGCACCCGGCCGTCGTCGGTGACCAGGTCGGTGAAGGTGCCACCGGTGTCGCTGGCGAGACGCATCCCGAGACGCATCAGGGCTCCGGGTCGGGCGCGGGTGGTTCGAGGATCCACACGTCGTCGCCGAGGTGGTCGGCGAGCGAGCGGTGGAGGCGACCGAGGCTCTCGTCCCGGCGATCCCACACCAGCACCGCTTCGGCCGCGTGCCGGGCCAGCCACGCGTCCCGGCGGGCCAGCGCGGCGCCGGCCTGCTGCTTGGAACGTGGTTCCTTGCGTTCCAGGGTGATCACGTCGATGGCGTCGTCGAGCAGGTCACGGAACTGGTGCTGGGACTCGTCGGGCCACACCTTCTCGGGATGCGGGTACGGCAGCACCACCAGGTACGGCACACCCGCCTCCCGGGCGGCCTGCGCGCCGAGCATCTCGGCCCCGAGCCGCAACCCCGTCACCACCACCAAGTCAGCGAACAGCTCGTGTTTGGCCCGGAGGATCTCCACCAGCTTGCGGCGAACCTCGGCGGCCACCGGGTTGTCCCCGTAGCCGCCGAGCTCAGGGGGACGGTGACCGAACACCACAAGGGGATGGCCGGGCAGCGGCGCGTCGGCCAGCGCCGCCGGCTGGGGTCGCCCCACCTGGTCGGCCGGCCCCAACTCGGGGGGCGGTCCAATACCGGACCGCCCCCGCTGCTCGAGCGCGGCTTCGACCGCCAGGCGGTCCACCAGCTCGTTCATCGGGTCACCGCCGTGACCCTTGACCCAGCGGAAGGTGACGTCACCGCGGGCGCGCACCAGCTCGACCAACGGCTCCCACAGGTCGCGGTTGGCGACCGGCTTGCGCTGGCTGTTCTTCCAACCCCGCTCGAGCCATCCCTCCCACCAGCGGTCGCGGAAGCAGTTGACGACGTAGGTGGAGTCGCTCACCACCTCCAGCCGGCCGGGGTTGGCCCGCACGGCTTCGAGCGCGGCGGTGATCTCCATGCGTTGGTTCGTGGTCCGCGGCTCCGCGCCGGACGCGTACGGGCCGGCAGGTACGGCCCACGCCCACCCGCCGGGCCCCGGGTTCCCGCTGCACGCGCCGTCGGTGTACACGACGGTGCTCATCGTCGGCACTCCGAGCTCACGCCCGCATCCTCGCACGTGACCGGCCAACCCCTCCGGCGGACCTACCGGCCGGTAACCAGCGCCGAGCGGGCATCATCGGTGGTGATGATCATCGACCAGTTCGTCCATCAGCTCCCCGACACCGACCCCGGCGAGACGCAGGAGTGGCTCGAGTCCCTCGACGCGGTGATCGACGCCAAGGGCAAGACCCGGGCCCGCTACCTGGTCTCCAAGCTCACCGAACGAGCCCGCGAGCGCCAGATCGGCACCCCGGCGGAGGTCAACACCCCGTACGTCAACACCATCCCCACCGCCGAGCAGCCCTGGTTCCCTGGCGACGAAGCCCTCGAGAAGCGCATCCGGGCGTTCATCCGCTGGAACGCGGCTGTCATGGTCGTCTACGCGAACAAGCGGGCCGACGGCATCGGTGGCCACCTGTCGACCTTCGCCTCATCGGCGTCGCTGTACGAGGTCGGGTTCAACTGGTTCTTCCGGGGCAAGGAGGACGGCCTGCCCGGCGACCACGTCTACTTCCAGGGCCATGCCGCTCCCGGAGTCTACGCGCGGGCGTACCTCGAGGGGCGACTCGACGAGGCCCACCTCGAGAACTTCCGCCGCGAACTCTCCGGTGAGGGCCCCGGCCTCTCCTCGTACCCCCACCCCTGGTTGATGCCCGACTTCTGGGAGTTCCCGACCGTGTCGATGGGACTCGGGCCGATCAACTCCATCTACCACGCCCGGTTCAACCGCTACCTCCAGCACCGCCAGATCGACGACACCAGCGAGTCGAGGGTGTGGTGCTTCCTCGGTGACGGCGAGTGCGACGAGCCCGAGACGCTGGGCTCGATCTCGCTCGCCGGGCGGGAGCGTCTCGACAACCTGATCTGGGTGGTCAACTGCAACCTGCAGCGCCTCGACGGGCCGGTGCGGGGCAACGGCAAGATCATCCAGGAGCTCGAGGCGGTGTTCCGCGGGTCGGGTTGGAACGTCATCAAGGTCATCTGGGGCACCGCCTGGGACGAGTTGCTCGAGCGCGACACCGACGGCTTGCTGCTGCACAAGATGAACACCACCGTCGACGGCGACTTCCAGCGCTACGCGGTGAGCGACGGCGCGCACATACGCGAGCACTTCTTCGGCCCCGACCCCCGGCTGCGCCAGATGGTGGAGCACCTGAGCGACGACGAGCTGCGTGCCCTGCCCCGGGGCGGGCACGACTACCGCAAGCTCTACGCGGCGTACAAGGCGGCCACCGAGCAGCGGGGCGCGCCGACGGTGATCCTGGCCAAGACGGTGAAGGGATGGGCGCTCGGCTCCGAGGTCGAGGGCCGCAACGCCACCCACCAGATCAAGAAGATGACCACCGAGCAGCTCCGTGAGCTGCGCGACCGGCTCCGGCTCGACGACGTCATCCCCGACGACGCGCTCGACGGCGATCGCCCGCCCTACTACCGCCCACCGGAAGGCTCCATCGAGCACACCTACCTGATGGAGCGGCGTCGGGCGCTCGACGGGCCGCTGCCAGCTCGGATGGTGACGATCCGCCGACCGCTCGAGCTCCCACCGGACAGCGCGTTCACGGAGCTCGCGGCCGGGTCGGGAGGGCAGCAGGTGTCAACCACGATGGCCTTCACCCGTCTGATCCGGAACCTGGCTCGAACCGAGCACTTCGGGCCCCGGGTGGTGCCCATCATCCCCGACGAGGCCCGCACCTTCGGGATGGACGCGCTGTTCCGAGAGCTCAAGATCTACGCCGCGCAGGGCCAGCTCTACGAACCGGTCGACGCCAAGCTGCTGCTGTCGTACTCCGAGGACCAGCGGGGCCAGATCCTGGAGGAGGGGATCACCGAAGCGGGTTCGATGGCGAGCTTCACCGCTGCGGGTACCGCCTATGCGACCCGCGGGGTGCCGATGGTGCCCTTCTTCATCTTCTACTCGATGTTCGGCTTCCAGCGGGTGGGCGACCTGATCTGGGCTGCCGCGGACGCGCAGGCCAAAGGGTTCCTCCTGGGGGCCACCGCAGGGCGCACCACGCTGCTCGGCGAGGGTCTCCAGCACCAGGACGGACACAGCCACGTGCTGGCGTCCACCGTGCCCACCTGCCAGGCCTACGACCCCGCGTTCGCCTACGAGATGGCAGCCATCATCCGGGACGGGCTGCACCGCATGTACGGCGGTCCGGGCGGCACCGGCGAGGCGATCTTCTACTACCTCACCCTCTACAACGAGAACTACGAGATGCCACCCCAGCCGGAGGCGGTGAGCGACGAGGACATCTGCTCGGGGATCTACCGCTTCACGGGCGCACCCGACGGCACCGAACCGGCGGCGACGATCCTGTTCTCGGGCACCGCGCACCTCGCCGCCCGCGAAGCGCAGGCCCAACTCGCCGAGCAGCACGGCATCGGCGCCGAGCTGTGGAGCGTCACGTCGTGGAAGCGGCTGCGGGAGGAGGCGCTCTCGATCGAGCGCTGGAACCGGCTCCATCCCACCGAGCCGCCCAGGACGCCACTGGTGACCGAACGCCTGGCCGCGAGCACCGGCCCCATCGTCGCGGTCACCGACTTCATGAAGGCCGTCCCCGACCAGATCGCCCGCTTCATCCCTGCCGGCCGCACGTTCGTACCGCTCGGTACCGACGGCTTCGGGCGCAGCGACACCCGCCAGGCGCTACGCCGGTTCTTCGAGACCGACGCCGCCCACGTCGAAGTGGCGGTGCTCGGCGCGATGGCTCGCGACGGTGCCGTCGATCCCTCCGTCGCAGCGAAAGCCATCGACCGCCTGGGCGTCGATCCCGACCTCCCCGATCCCCGTACCCGCTGACGCACGCCGGGCCCGCCGCACCCGCCTGGCATCCACCCACGGTCGCTACCCTCTCGGCATGCCCGCCAAGACCCTGCCCGTGACCGGTGACCCCGATGCCGACGCGCTCCTGGCCTCCGAGCCCTTGGCGCTGCTGATCGGCATGCTCCTCGACCAGCAGGTGCCCATGGAGTGGGCGTTCAAGGGACCTTGGACGCTACGCCAGCGGCTCGGCGGCTCCCTTGACGCGGCCACCATCGCGGCGATGGACCCCGCCGCGCTGGAGGGGCGGTTCAAGCAGAAACCCGCGCTGCACCGCTACCCGGCGGCGATGGCCAAGCGCACACAAGCCCTCTGCCAGTTCATCGTCGACCACTACGGGGGCGACGCGGGGGCGGTGTGGCGGGGGGTGCGCACCGGCGACGAGCTGTACCGGCGGCTGCGCGAGCTGCCCGGCTACGGCGACGAGAAGGCCAAGATCTTCATGGCCATCCTGGCGAAGCGCTTCGGCAAGAAGCCGAAGGGTTGGGAGGAAGCCGCGGCGCCCTTCTCCGACGGCACCCCCCGGTCGGTCGCCGACATCGACGGCCCGCAGGCTCTCCGGCGGGTGCGGGAGTACAAGCAGGCGATGAAGGCCCAGGGCAAGGGCAAAGCCGACTGATCGCCGCTGGCCGGTTCAGACCCGGGCGGAGGCCTGCGCCCGCTGCCGGTCGAGCCAACCGAGCAGCACGGCGATCGCTCGCGGATCATGGCGCAAGTGGTGCGGCCCCCCTTCGATGATGCGCAGGTCCGCGTCGCCGTGGGCGTCGGCGACGACCCGGGCGTCGAAGACCGGCACGACGTCGTCATCGGAGCCGTGCAGCACCAGCACCGGCCGGGGTGCCACCTGAGCGGCGCAGGACACGCCTCGGATGTCGCGCAGCTCCCGGGCCCACACGTCGAATGCCGGGGGGAAACTGGCGCGGTGGATGATCCCCACCTCCCGTGCGTGCTGGAGCAGCCGGCGCGGGTTGCCGGCCCAGTCGTCGAAGTCCGCCGGTGCGGCGATCGCGGCCACCCCACGGATGCCCGGATCCCGCGCCGCGGCGCACAGCGCCAGGGCACCGCCGGTACCGAAGCCGCACGCCCACACGTCCCGGACCCCCTCGACCCCACGCAACCAGCGAGCCGCGGCGAGCAGGTCCTCGAGCCACCCACCGAGCGAGAAGTCGCCGTCGGAGTCGCCGCAGCCCCGGAAGGTGAACACCAGCACCACCCAGCCCAGCTCGGTGGCGATCCGATCGGCGAGCTCGGGGAACGACTGAGCGGAGATCCGCCCACCTCCTCTCAGGTGGGGGAAACCGTGGCTGATCACCAGGCCCGGCACCGAGGTGCCGGGAGCGATGCGCGGCAGGGCCAAGTGGCCCGCGATGCCGAGCCCTCCGCTCTCGAAGAGCTTCTCCACGGCCTCGGCGGGTCAGCCGCGAGGATGGCGACCGCGGCAGGTCGAGCGGCCCGTCACGCAGCCTCCCCATCACCGTCGACGCCGCGGCCGCTGCCGTCGCCCTTGTACGGGCGGTAGCCGCGGTTGCGAGCCTCCGCCAGCGTGTCGGGCCCGAAGCAGATGTAGGTCTCGGCCGCCATCAGCTCCTCGATGATCGACTCGTCGTCGAGGTTGTCGAGGTCGTAGACGATCTGGGTGCGCTTGTCGCCGACCCAGCGATGCTCCTCGAACTTGGTTGGACGCTGCATGCCGGGAGCATACGACGCCGGGGGCGCGGTGCCCGCAGACCGCCCAGGAACAGCGGAGGGGGAGGCCCAGAGGCCTCCCCCTCTCACGCGGAATGCTGGAAGGAACCGGATCGACGTTTCGGTACCGGGAGGGACGAGGCCCCGGCCGTCGATCTGGCGGTGGACTGGTTGGATTCCACCAAGTGGTCCAGCGAGCCGCTCAGCGGCCAGCCACCTCCAGGGTCCCATGTGAACTGTCACTCATCTGCTGGACCACCTCCTTTCTCTGGTGCCTGCCAGGATAGGAGATGGCGAACTCGCCGCGGTGGAGGGATTCCGGCTCAGGATCCCGGGTCGACCCCGCCCGGGACCTCGGGGCCGATGGCCCCGATGGCCCGCAGGTAGGCGACCTCGGCCTCGAGCACCTCGACCACGTCCACGTCGTCGAGCTCCAGCCCGGAGCCTTCGGCACGGCCGAGCACGTACGCCACCGCCTCGTCGTCCGCGGTGACGATCGGCCCGGCCGGCGCGGCGGCCAGGTCGTGGTCGCTCACCCCCGCGACCCCCTTGGCTTGAAGGTAGTCGAGGTGCCAGCCGATGACCGCCCGGACGTCGTCGTAGCTCAGCCGAGCGGTGAGGTCCTCCTGCAGCCGATCGGCGACGTAGTGCACCGCCTCGTCGAGGTGGAACACCGAGGTCGGCGGCTCACCGGCCAGCCGCCCGGTGACCGTGCCGACGGCGACCAGGGCGATGGCCACCACCACGATCACGGCGATCACGACGAACACGGCGATCACGCGGCCAGCTTACGAGCGAGCCCGCGCGTCCCGACGGTCCTTCACCATCACGCCCGGCGAGGGCCGCCGGCTCAGATTCCGATGCGTTGGGCGAGCAGCTCGCGGTGGTAGGTGGGGTCGCCGAAGAGCAGCTCGGAGCTCTTGGCCCGCTTGAAGTACAGGTGGGCGGGATGCTCCCAGGTGAAGCCGATGCCGCCGTGGATCTGGATGTTCTCTGCGGCGGCGTGGAAGTAGGCGTCCGAGCAGTAGGCCTTCGCCAGGCTGGCCACCGAGGGCAGCTCGTCGTTCATCTCCGAGGCGCACCAGCCGGCGTAGTACGCCGCCGACTTCGCCGACTCCACCTCGAGGAGCATGTCGGCGCACTTGTGCTTGATGGCCTGGAAGGAGCCGATGGGGCGCCCGAACTGCACCCGCACCTTGGCGTACTCCACCGCCATGTCGAGGCAGCGCTGCGCGCCGCCGACCTGCTCCGCGGCGAGGGCCACGGCCGCGAGGTCCAGCACCGTCGAGAGTACGTCCCAGCCCTTGCCTTCCTCGCCGATCAGGCGGCCCTCGACCCCGTCGAGCTCGAGCTTCGCCTGCTTGCGGGTCTGATCCATGGTGGCCAGCGGGGTGCGGGTGAGGCCGGCTGCGTCACCGTCGACGGCGAAGAGGCTCACGCCCTTGCCGGTGCGGGCCGCGACCAGGATGAGGTTCGCGGTGTGCCCGTCGAGCACGAAGCTCTTGGTGCCGCTCAGCTTCCAGGTGCCGCCCTCCTCGGTGGCCGTCGCCTCGATGCCGGACTCGTCCCAGCGGCCGTTGGGCTCGGTGAAGGCCAGGGTGGCGATGGTCTCCCCCGACGCGATGCCCGGCAGGTAGTCGGCCTTGGCGGCGTCGTCACCCGAGTGGATCAGCGTGTTGGCGGCGAGCACCACGGTCGAGAAGTACGGCGCGCACAGCAGGTAGCGGCCCATCTCCTCCAGCACCACGATCAGCTCGACGTAGCCGAAGCCCTGCCCGCCGAACTCCTCGGGCACGATGAGGCTCTGCAGGCCGAGCTGTTCGGCCATCTGCTTCCAGACGGCGTCGTCGAAGCCCCGCTCGGTTTCCATCTGCTCCCGCACCGCGGACTCGGGCGACTTGGCCTCGAGGAACTGGCGGACGATGGTGCGAAGCTCTTCCTGCTCCTCACTGAAGGCGAAGTTCACTGGGTCTGGCCCCCTCGGATCGGGTGTACCGGCCGGGACGGTCCGGTGCTGGCAAGGCCACCATTCTTACTAGACCGCACGGTCAAGAACCACTCCGGCCCGGCGGGGGGCCGCTCCGGCAGGGCCCCGGCGGCAAGGACCGCCGGGCGAGGGCCGGGGTTAGCCTGGCCGGGTGGGCACGCTGCACTACCAGGACGAGCAGGCCGAGATCCACAAGCTGGTGGTTGGCCCGCTTGACAACAACGTGTTCGTGGTGCGCTGCCGTGACACCGGCCAGTCCCTGCTCATCGACGCCGCCAACGAGCACGAGCGGCTGCTGGAACTCTGTCAGCGCCTCGACGTGCGTCGGGTGCTCGAGACCCACGGCCACTGGGACCACATCCAAGCGGTGCCGGCGGTGCGCGACGCGGGCTACGACGTGGGGGTCACCGCCGCGGACGCGAGCATGCTCGACGCCTACGACTTCGTGCTCGAGGACGACTCGGTGATCGAGGTGGGGCGGCTGCGGCTCCGCACCATCGCCACCCCCGGGCACACCCCGGGCTCGATCTGCTTCCTCCTCGAAGGCTCGCCCGTGCTGTTCAGCGGCGACACCCTGTTCCCCGGCGGCCCGGGGGCCACGAAGTTCCCGGGTGGGGACTTCGAGACCATCATCCGCTCCATCGACACCCGCCTGTTCACCCTGCCGGCGGAGACCCTCGTGCTGCCCGGGCACGGCGACGACACCACCATCGGCGCCGAGCGGCCCCACCTGCAGGAGTGGATCGACCGGGGCTGGTAGCGCCGGGCTGGTGAGAGCCGGTCTGATGAACAGGGCGCGGGGCGGGCCCGCGGCCCGCTCAGTGCGGCTCCCACGCCTCCGGGTCGTCGAGCAGGGCACGCACGCTGCCGGGCAGGTTCCCGCGGGCGACATCGGCCAGGCTCACCGCCTCAAGCACCGACCGCAGCGCGGCCCGGGTGGCGATCCACACCTCCCGCAAGGCCCCGACGCCGTCCGGGTACGCGAGGTCGTCCGGTCGCTCGCCGCGCACGTTGGCCAGCGGGCCCTCGACGGCACGGATCACGTCGGCCACGCTGACCTCCTCGGCCGGCCTGCCCAGCCAGTACCCCCCCTCGGCCCCCCGCTGGCTGCGCACGATACCGGCCTGGCGCAGCTCGGCCAGGATGTTCTCCAGGTACTTGAGGGGCAACCCCTGCTCCTCGGCGAGCCGGTCACCCTTGACCGGACCCTCGCCACGCGCCGCAGCCTGCGCCAGCAGCACGCCGGCGCGCACGGCGTAATCGACCTTCGCGGTGACCCGCACGACACCACCTCCTCCCGGGGCATTCTGACCCAGTGGGAAGACCCGCTCCTCACCGCAGGCGACCGCCGCGGTCCCCCTCCCCATGAGCGGGAGCACATTTCCACTATCGGCGTAGTGCTAATAGACTTCAGGGCATGAGCGAGCCGCTGCTGCGCATCGAGGACCTCCACGCGCGACCCGCCGCGACCCACGACGGGGACGACCAGCCGGAGATCCTCAAGGGCGTCGAGCTCACGGTCGGCGCCGGGGAGGTCCACGCCCTGATGGGGCCGAACGGGTCGGGGAAGTCCACCCTGGCCTCGGTGTTGCTCGGCAGCCCGGAGTACGAAGTCACCCGGGGCCGGATCCTGTTCAAGGGCGACGACATCACCGCCTGGAGCCCCGATGTGCGCGGCAAGGCCGGGGTGTTCCTCGCCTTCCAGTACCCCCAGGAGATCCCAGGGGTCTCGGTACTCAACTTCCTGCGCCAGGCCCTGTCGGCCCGCAAGGGGATCGACCTGTCGATGCTGGAGTTGCGACTGGCCATCATGGAGTGGATGGGCCGCCTGGGCATGGACCCGTCCTTCGCCGACCGCTACCTCAACGAGGGCTTCTCCGGCGGGGAGAAGAAGCGCAACGAGATCCTCCAGATGGCCATCCTCGAGCCCGAGGTGGCGATCCTCGACGAGACCGACTCGGGGCTGGACATCGACGCGCTGCGGGTGGTCGCCAACGGGGTCGAGGAGGTGCGCAAGGCTCGGCCGCAGCTCGGGGTGCTGGCCATCACGCACTACCAGCGGCTGCTCACCGAGCTGCGCCCCGACCGGGTGCACATCCTCATCGACGGCCGTATCGTCGACAGCGGCGGCCCCGAGCTGGCCGAACGCCTCGAGGCCGAGGGATACGACGCATGGCGATGACCACCCCGATCGACCCGGCGGTCGTCAAGCGCGACTTCCCGCTGCTCACCAAGGCGGAGATGCACGGCCGGCCCATCGTCTACCTCGACTCGGCGTCCTCCTCGCAGAAGCCCCAGAGCGTGCTCGACGCCATGGACGAGCTCTACGAGCACACCTACGCCAACGTGCACCGCGGCGTCTACGAGCTCGGAGCCGAGACCACCGAACGCTACGAATCGGCCCGGCGCAACGCCGCCCGCTTCGTGAAGGCGCCGTCCGAGCGCGAGATCGTCTTCACCAAGAACGTCACCGAGGCGATCAACCTGGTGGCCTACAGCTGGGGGCGGGCCAACCTCGCCGAAGGCGACGTGGTGGTGCTCACCGAGATCGAGCACCACGCCAACATCGTGCCTTGGCTCATGCTGCGGGAAGAGCGTGGCATCGAGCTGCGCTGGATCCCCATGGCGGAGGACTACACGCTCGACGTGTCCTCGCTCGACGAGCTGCTCGACGGGGCGAAGCTACTCGCCGTCACCGCCATGTCCAACGTGCTCGGCACCCTGACGCCGGTGCGCCAGCTCGCCGACGCGGCCCACGCGGCGGGGGCCCTCTGCCTGGTGGACGCGGCCCAGTACGTGCCCCATCTCCCCACCGACGTCACCGAGCTCGGCGCCGACTTCCTCGGCTTCACCGGGCACAAGATGCTCGGCCCCTCCGGCATCGGGGTGCTGTGGGCCAGGGCGGAGCTGCTCGAGGCCATGCCGGCGTTCCTCGGCGGCGGCGAGATGATCCGTGACGTCCGAAAAGACGGGTGGACCCCCAACGAGATCCCCTGGAAGTTCGAAGCGGGCACCCCGCCCATCGCGGAGGCCATCGGGCTCGCAGCCGCGATCGACTACCTGGAAGGGTTGGGCATGGACGCCGTCCGGGCCCACGAACGCGAGCTCACCGGGTACGCGATCGACACCCTCACGGAGCGGTTCGGCGACCAGTTGACCATCCACGGACCGGCCGCCCTCGACGCTCGCGGTGGCGTGCTGTCGCTGGCGCTGCGTGACGTGCACCCCCACGACATCTCCCAGGTGCTCGACCAGCACGGGGTGTGCGTACGCGCCGGCCATCACTGCGCCAAAGTGCTCATGAAGGTGCTCGGTGTGGGCGCCACCGCCCGGGCGTCGCTGTACGTCTACAACGACGAGACCGACGTCGACACCCTGGCCGACGCCCTGGCCGACACCGCGGACTTCTTCTCCCTCTAGGATCGCCACGATGCCTGGGCTCGAAGACCTCTACCGGGAGATCATCCTCGATCACTACCGCAACCCCCGGAATCGCGGTGAGCTGCCGGTGCCCCCCGCTCACCGGGTGGAGGGCTTCAACCCGCTGTGCGGTGACGAGATCGTCGTGTACCTCGATATCGACGACCAGGGCCGCATCGACGACATCCGCATCTCCGGGCAGGGGTGCTCGATCAGCCAGTCCTCGGCGTCGATGATGTCCTCCGCGGTGAAGGGCAAGACCGTCGACGAGGTGCGAGACCTCACCAAGGCCTTCAAGGCCATGATGTCCATCCACGAGTCGAGCCTCGAGGGTGACGGCGAGAGCGAGGGCGAGCCGGCCGAGGTTCCCGACGTGAAGCTCGGTGATCTCGAGGCGCTGCGAGGAGTGGTGAAGTTTCCCGTTCGCATCAAGTGCGCCACCCTCGCCTGGAACACCCTCGCTCAAGGCATCGACGAGGCGGTCGACCACCCGAGCTGAGCCGCTCGCGCCGGCGGTGTCACGGCCGGCCGGTCACCGATCGGCGAGCGACCGGTGCTGCCGGCGCCACGACTGCCAGGCGATCCAGCTCGTCAGGACCGACGGCGCGATCATGATCGCCAGGCACAGCGCACCCGTGCCCTCGAGCGAGACCCACCCCACCAGGAACAGCGTCGGGTACAAGAGTGTGCCCGCCGTGAAGGCCGCGGCGGGCACCGACCAGGCGGCACCCCGCCAGAACCCCCAGGCGCTGACCACCGAGCCCGACACCGCGGCGCCGAGGTCCGCCACGGCGAAAGCGTCCATGACCCCGGGCCGGTCGGCGGCCAGCTCGAACCAGGAGCGTACGGTCGGCGACCAGGTCCACGCGACCCACAGCGCCACCCCCACCGCGGCCTGCACGATCAGGTAGATGGCGACGACCCTGCCGGTCCTCCCGCCGTCGGCTTCCACCTCCCGGACCGTACCGCCGAGCCTCCTCGAGGTGGAGGGCCTCGTCCCCTTCATCGTCGTGGTGGTGCTGGCGCTGGCCGTGGGCATTGCGGTGCTCGCGGCGATGACCGGCGAGCTGTCCGCGCGTCGCGCGGGGTTCGTCGCCCGGTTCTACGCCCTCGCGCTGCCCTTCGCCGGACTCGCCGCGGCATCGGCGTTCACCGCCGGGGCGACGCTGTACTACCTGCTGTTCTGGGTGGAGGTCGCGATGACGGTGGACGAGGTGTTGCTGCTCGCCGATCCCCACGCGGTGGCGGCCATCGTCTCGCACGGGCCGACCGATCTCACGGGCGTACTCCATCGGCTCTGCACCAAGCAACGAGAAGGATCGGGCGCCTCCGGCTTCGCCGTGCTGCGACCCGGACCAGCGGCTGGCACGGATCGACAGCCTCCGCCAAGTCGTCGATCGGCAGCTAGCGCAGCACCTCGCTCACCCGGGCCGCCAGCTCGAAGCAGCGCTCGGTGAGCCCGCCCTCGGCGTGGCTCACGATGTCGATGGTGACCGAGTTCCAACTGTTCGACCAGTCCGGGTGGTGGTCGAGCTTCTCGGCGATCAACGCCACCCGGGTCATGAAGGCGAACGCCTCCCCGAAGTCCGTGAACGACAGCTCCCGGTGGAGCTTGCCGTCGACGATCTCCCAACCGTCGAGGCCGGCGAGGCGGGATCGGGCTTCGGTGTCGGAGAGCGCTGCCATCACCTGGTCCTCCCCTGACACATGGCCCTCCCCCGGCTCGGCGCCGAGTCAGGCCAGCGGATCGGCGAAGGGGTCACCGTTCCCCGCCGGGCCCCGGCGGCCGGATGGGTCCTCCTGATCGGTCTCACCGTAGGCGGCGTAGCCGGTGCGCTCCAGCTCCGCCGCCAGCTCCGGCCCACCCGTGGCCTGGATGCGCCCGCGGGCCAGGACGTGGACCACGTCCGGGCGCAGCTCGTTCAGCAGCCGCGAGTAGTGGGTGATGGCCAACACCCCCAGGTCGAACTCGGTGGTGGCGGATTCGACCCGTCGGGCACAGGCCCGGAGGGCGTCGACGTCGAGTCCGGAATCGAGCTCGTCGAGGATCGCGAACCGGGGACGCAGCACACCGAGCTGCAGGGTCTCGCTGCGCTTCTTCTCGCCGCCCGACAGGTCGACGTTCACCGCCCGCTCGAGCAGCTGCTCCCCGAAGCCGATGCGGGCCGCCTCCGACCGCACCAGGGCGGGGACCTCCGAGGCGTCCCGCCCGCTGGCCCGGAAGGCTTCCTCGAGCAGGTCCAGTAGGCCCACCCCGGGCACCTCGGTGGGGTACTGCTGGGCCAGGAACAGACCTGCCTGGGCCCGCCGCCAGGCCGGCAAGGCCAACAGGTCGGTGTCGTCGAGGCTGACCGACCCGGCCACCACCTCGTAACCCGGCTTGCCCATCAACACGTGCGAGAGCGTGGACTTGCCCGACCCGTTGGGCCCCATGACCGCGTGGACCTCGCCACTGCGGACCACGAGATCGATGCCCTGCAGGATCTCCCGCCCCGCGACCCGGGCCCGCAGCCCCTCGATGCGCAGCTCGCTCATGGCAGCACCACCAGCACGTCCTCACCGTCGATGCGCAGCTCGTAGACCGGCTCGGGCTTGGTGGCGGGCAGCGAGCTGGGCTCGCCGGTGACCAGCGAGAAGCAGCTTCCGTGCTTCCAGCACTCGATCTCCCGGGTGTCCTCGTGCACCTCTCCCTCCGCGAGCGAGATGTTCTGGTGGGTGCACGTGTCGCCGATCGCGTACCACTCGTCCCCGATGCGCACGACGGCGATGCGCAGGTCGCCGAGCTCGACCCGCCGGGCCTCGCCGGGTGCGACGTCGTGGATGGAGCAGAGCCGCTCGACGGTCATGGCCGCTCGCTCCGCTCCAGGCGCCGGTCGATCTCGCCCGCGACCAGGGGGCGCACCCCGCTGACCGGGAGCTGCGAGAGCACCTCGTCGAAGAAGCCGGACACGATCAGTCGATCGGCCACCGCGGTGGGCACCCCCCGACTCTCGAGGTAGAAGCGCTGCTCTTCGTCGACCGGCCCGACGGTCGAGGCGTGGCTGCAGCGCACGTCGTTGTTCTCGATCTCGAGGTTCGGCACCGACTCGGCCCAGGCGTGCTCGGAGAGCTTGATGTTGCGGTTGGTCTGGAAGGCGTTCGTGCCGCGGGCGTGCTTGCCGACGTGGATGAGCCCGGTGTAGACGGATCGGGACGAGCCCCCGACGGCGCCCTTGAACAGCAGGTTGCTGGTGGTGTCCGGCGCGAGGTGGTCCTGGAAGGTCCGGAAGTCGAGCGTCTGGGCGCCCTCACCGAAATAGGCCGCCAGCAGCTTGCCGCTGGCGGCGCGTCCTTCGAGCCGGCAGTCGGTGCGGGTCCGCGCGTAGTCGCCGCCGAGGCCGATCTGGGCCGCGACCAGCGAGGCCTGCTGCCCCACGGTGGAGCCTTGGGAGGCGATCTGCCACACCCGCTGACCGCGGTGCTGCACGGTGACCTGGCCGAGGTGAGCGCCCTGCTCGACCGCCAGGTCGGTGACGGGGCAGGCCAAGGCGTGCACGTCGGCGGAGCCGTGCCACTCGACCACGGTCGCGCCGGCGCCCGCACCGAGACGGACGGTGAGCCGGGGGAAGACAGCCGCCGCCTCGGTCTCGAGCCAGTCGACCACCACGAACGGCGCGGGAACCTCCCCGGCCGGGACGTGGAGCAGCACCGGGTCGGTGCACCGCTCGGCGTTCAGCGCGGCGAACACATCCACCGGCTCGCCCCCCGCGCCGGCCGTGCCCGCGCTGGCGGACTCCCGGGCCGGGCCGAACCACACCCCACGCCGGGCCAACGGCTCGGCGAGCTCGGTGTGGATCACGGTCCCGTCGACCACCACCACCGCACCGGCCCGCTCGGGGATCGCGGCCAGCAGCTCGCGCACCGCCGCGGGCAACGACCCTCCTGCCGTGCTCCGCTCGATGGGGTGGAACGCCGTGAGGTCGAGCTCGGCGATCCGGCTGTATCGCCAGACCTCCTCCTCGGGTGACGGCAGGGCCACCTCGGCCAGGGTGGGGGCGTGCATCGGAATAACCCTATCGCCATAGGGGAAATTTGAGCCAGCGGGTGGTGAGGGCGCTGAGCCGCGGGGACCGCGACGCCCACGAAGACCACGACGCCGCCGTGGCCTACGGCGAGCGGCGGAACCGGGCCCGGACCCGGCCGAAGAGCCCGGCGTTTCGCCGGCGCTCCGCCTCCAGATCCGCGAGCACCTCGGGCCCCACGGCGTTGACGATGTCCTCCGCTTCGTCGAGCAGCTCGGCGATGCCCTCGCCCTCCGGCTCGGCCGGGGTGGGTGGGGTCACCAGCGTGCCGTGGGCCCAGTTGACGTCGGCCAAGCGCCGGGCGTAGGCAGGGCAGTCGTCCGGGCAGCGCCACGGCGCCTCGGGTGCGAGATCGAGGTTGCACTTGCGCACCGTCTCGCCGGTCGCGTACGTGCGACTCTCGAAGTGCTTGCAGTCCTGGCGCATGGGCATGCCAGCATCCTGCCAGCGGCGTCGGTGGTTTCCACGGCGGAACGAGCACGCTCACCGGGCTCCGCCGCCGCTCGCCGGGACCGCGGCCACGCGGCCATCGGGCAGCTACCCGACGGAGCCTTCCATCTGCAGCTCGATCAGGCGGCTCCACTCCACCGCGTACTCCATTGGGAGGGTGCGGGTGACGGGCTCGATGAAGCCGTTCACCACCATGCCCATGGCCTGTTCCTGGGAGAGGCCGCGGCTCATCAGGTAGAAGAGCTGCTCGTCGGCCACCTTCGACACCGTGGCCTCATGACCGACGATCGCGTCCCGGGCCCCGACCTCCATGTACGGGAAGGTGTCGCTCACGCTGTCCTCGTCGAGGATGAGCGCGTCGCACTGCACGTGGCTCTTGCAGCCGTAAGCGTCGTCCTCGACCCGGACCAGGCCCCGGTAGGAGGTGCGCCCACCGTCCTTGGAGATGGACTTCGAGACGATCTTCGAGGTCGTCTCGGGTGCGGCGTGGACCATCTTCGCCCCGGCGTCCTGGTGCTGGCCGCTGCCCGCGTAGGCCACCGACAGCACCTCGCCTGAGGCCTTCGGCCCGACCATGTACACCGCGGGGTACTTCATGGTGAGCCGGGAGCCGATGTTCCCGTCGATCCACTCCATGTGGCCCTCGGCCTCGACCCTCGCCCGCTTGGTCACCAGGTTGAACACGTTGTTCGACCAGTTCTGGATCGTGGTGTAGGTGACCCGGGCCGACGGCTTGACCACGATCTCCACCACCGCCGAGTGCAGCGAGTCGGTGGTGTAGACGGGAGCGGAGCAGCCCTCGATGTAGTGCACCTGGCTGCCCTCGTCCGCGATGATCAGCGTCCGCTCGAACTGGCCCATGTTCTCGGCGTTGATGCGGAAGTAGGCCTGCAGCGGCATCTGGACGCTGACCCCGGGCGGCACGTAGATGAACGACCCCCCGGACCACACCGCCGAGTTCAGGGCCGCGAACTTGTTGTCGTTCTTGGGGATCACGGTGCCGAAGTACCGCTTGACGATCTCGGGGTACTCCCGCAGCGCGGTGTCCATGTCGCAGAAGATGACGCCCTGGCGCTCGAGGTCCTCGCGATTGCGGTGGTACACGACCTCGCTCTCGTACTGGGCAGTGACCCCGGCCAGGTACTTGCGCTCCGCTTCGGGGATGCCGAGCTTCTCGTAGGTCTCCTTGACCGACTCGGGCAGCTCGTCCCACGCGTCGACCTGCCCTTCGGTGGGCTTGATGTAGTAGTAGATGTCGTCGAAGTAGACCTCCGACAGATCCCCGCCCCAGTTCGGCAGGGGGCGGCGTTCGAAGTGTCGGAGCGAACGGAGCCGGTAGTCGAGCATCCAGTCCGGCTCGCCTTTCATCCACGACATCTCCCGGACGATGTCCTCGCTCAGGCCCTTCTTCGGCTTGAAGACGTAGTCCTCCTCGTCATGCCATCCGAGCTTGTAGCGACTGAGGTCGATGCCGAGATCGGTGGAGGTCATGGGTGGCTCAGCTCCTCGAATTTCTCCTATCCCGATAGTAACAAATCGTCCTCGGAGGCCCACCCCGGCAACCCGGAGTTCTCCGCCGACTAGGATTTGGCCCTCGCACCGGGGCCGGGGGAACCATGAGCGACACTGCCGAACGCCGGCAGGCCGGCGGACAGGACACGACCGGCACCTCCTCCGTTCGCGGGCTGCTCGCCTCTGCTCCGGTGGGCATCGCCGAGTCGGACTCGTCGGGCACGGTGGTGTGGGTCAACGACCGCTGGCGGGAGATCACCGGCGTCGAGCTGCCGACCCCGTTCCCCTACGAGCTGGTGGCACACCTGGTCCACCCCGGCGATCGCCCTCGGCTCGAGGAGCACTACGCCCGGGCCCGCGAGGGCCTCGAGGAGTTCGAGGTCGAGCTCCGGCTGGTGCGCGAGGACGGCACGGTCCGCCACGTGCGACTCCAGGGGGCACCGGTGATCGAGGGCGGTGAACTGGTCTCCTTCGTCGGCACGGTCATCGACATCTCGCAGCTGGTGGAGGCCACGGACGCCCATCGGCGGAGCCAACAGCGGTATCGGGACCTGCTCACCAAGGCGCCGGTGGGTCAAGCCGTCTACACCCCTGAGGGCGTGATGGTAGAGGTCAACGGGGCGTGGCTGTCGTTGCTCGGCTACGAACCACGAGAGGTGATCGGCCGGAACTCGATCGAGTTCGTCCATCCCGATGACCGCGAGGCGACCGTGCAGCTCGGGCTCAGGATGCTCACAGGCGAACTCGACTCGTCGATCTCCGAACGCCGGCTGCTACGCAAGGACGGCTCCGAGGTATGGGTGTCGAGCAGCATCACCCTCGAGCGGGAGCTCGACGGTGATCCCGCGTACTTCCACTCCCTGATCATCGATATCAGCGAGCAGAAAGAAGCGGAAGCGAAGCTGCGCGACCGCGAAGAACGGTATCGGCGCCTGATCGACGAGGCCCCCATCGCGCAGGTGATCGCCCACCTCGACGGGACGCTGGTGGAGGTCAACCGGGCGTTCCTCGATCTTCTCGGCACCACGAGAGATGAGGTGTTCGCCCGTGACCCGGTCGACCTGTTCCACCCCGACGACCTGCCGGGCCTGCGGCACCAGCTCAAGCGCCTGCGGGCCGGTGAGGTGGACCACTTCGAGATGGAGCGGAGGCTCGTGCGAGCCGACGGCTCGCACGTGTGGGTCGCGGGCGGCACCACCCTCATCCGGCAGGGCAACTCGATCTACCTGCACTCGGTGATGCAGGACATCACCGAGCGGAAGGTGGCCGACCAGGCGCTGCGCGAGAGCGAAGAGCGCTACCGGGCGGTGATCGAGGCCTTGCATGACGCCGTCCTGGTCCAGGGTCGCGACCGCCTCGAAGCCGTCAACAGTGCGGCACTCCGACTGTTCGGGCGACCGGCGAGCGAGCTCGGGCGTCCTGAGATCTGGGCCGAGATGGATCCCATCGATGCCGCCGGTCGCCCCATCCCCTGGGACGAGCGCGCCACGGCGATCGCGGTCCGCGAACGTCGACCCGTGCTCGGACACCTCGCCGGGGTGCAGATCCGAGGACGGGGCCGTCGTTGGTGGAACATCAACGCCGTCCCCCGGATCGCCGACGGTGAGGTCATCGGCGCGGTGACCACCTTCACCGATGTCACGGAGCAGAAGCAGGCCGAGGATGCACTCCGGGAGAGCGAGGCACTCTTCCGCACCCTGGCCGCCTCGATCCCGATCGGGATCTTCCAGACCGACCGCCAGCATCGCCTGGTGTACGTGAACCCCCGCTGGTCCGACATCACCGAGATCCCTGCGCCGGAGGCGCTGGGGCGGCGCTCCCCGATCATCGTGCACCCCGACGATCTCGATCGGGTCATCGCCGGCTACGAGACCGCCATGCGCGAGCGGCGCACCTTCCGTGACCAATACCGGATCATCACCCCGGGCGGGGCGGTCAAGTGGGTCCGGGTGCACGCGACGCAGCTCTACGACCCCGACGCTGGCGAGATGACCGCCCGGGTGGGCTCGATCGAGGACATCACGCCGCTCATCGCGGCGACCGAGGAGACGACCCGCCTCGCCAGCATCGTCGAGTCCACGAGCGACCTCATCGGCATCACCGACTACGCCACCGGACGGCTCACCTACCTCAATCGCGCCGCTCGGGAGCTGTTCGGATTCGCCGACCGGGATCTCGGAGGAACCAGCAATCTCGATCTCTACGAACCGGAGGTGTCGGACCTGTGGTTCTCCGCCGTGCTCCCCGTACTCGAGCGCGGCGAGAGCTGGAGCGGTGAGCTCCCCATGCGGGCGGCCGACGGCTCAGCCGTGCTGGTGTGGCAGACCCTCACCGCCCAGCGGGGCTCCGACGGGCAGATCACCCAGATCTCCGCCGTCGGTCGCGACGTCACCGAGCGGCGACGCTTCGAAGCGGAACTTGCCCACCAAGCCACCCACGACGCCCTGACCGACCTCCCCAACCGAGCCCTGCTCCTCGACCACCTCGAGCTGGCGCTGGCCCGAGCCCAGCGCGACGGCCACCTCGTCGCGCTGCTGTTCCTCGACCTCGACCGCTTCAAGTCCGTGAACGACACCCTCGGCCACGATGCAGGCGACGCGCTGCTCATCGAGACCGCCGAGAGGATCCGCGAGGGCCTCCGCCCCGCGGACACCGTGGCCCGCCTCGGCGGCGACGAGTTCGTCGTGCTCTGCGAAGACGTGCACGACGAGCACCACGCCGTGTCGATCGCCCAGCGGATCCTGTCGGTCATCGAGAGCACGCCCTTCGTGATCGGGGGAGTGGAGGTTCCCAGCACGGCGAGCGTCGGCATCGCCCTCTCGCCGGGTGGCGATGCCGCCCACCCCGAAGCGCTGCTGCGCGACGCTGACGCGGCGATGTACCGGGCGAAGGAGCACGGCCGAGCACGCCTGGAGCTGTTCGACGAATCGATGCGCCGCCGGGCCGCACAGCGCATGCAGCTCGCCGACGAGCTCGCCGCCGCGCTCGACGAGGGACAGATCGTCGTGCACTACCAACCCTGCGTGAACCTCGCGTCGGGGGTGGTGAACGCGGTGGAGGCGCTGGCCCGCTGGGAGCACCCGACCCGGGGCCTGCTCCCACCCGGTGAGTTCATCGCGCTCGCCGAGGAGACCGGCCTGATCGTCGGCCTCGGCCTGCGGGTGCTCTCCGCGGCCTGCACGCAGGGCCGGCGCTGGCAGGACGAGCTGGGCGACGCGGCACCCCGGATCCACGTCAACCTCTCCGCCCGGCAGCTGACCACGGCCAACCTGCCACTGCTCGTGCAAGGGGTGCTCGACGCGTCGGGGCTGAAGCCCTCCTCGCTGTGCCTGGAGATCACCGAGAGCGTGCTCATGGACGATGCGCAGGTCTCGATCGACGTCCTCGGCCACCTCAAGCGTCTCGGGGTGGTGATCGCCATCGACGACTTCGGCACGGGATATTCGTCGCTGTCGTACCTGCGGAGGTTCCCCGTCGACGTGTTGAAGGTCGACCGATCTTTCGTCGACGGGCTGGGTCCCGACGCGGAGGACTCGGCCATCGTGGCCGCGATCGTGAACCTGGCCCGCACCCTCGAGCTCGAAGCCGTGGCCGAAGGGGTCGAGACCGCCGAGCAGCTGGAGTTGCTGCGACGGCTGGGCTGCGGCAGTGGCCAGGGCTTCTACTTCTCGAAACCGTCACCCCCCGAGGTGGTCCGCGAGGTCCTCACGAAGCCGTACCAGGTGTGAACGCTCCGGTCCACGTCGAGAACAGCCGGGCGTAGGAGCCCCCTGCCGACACCAGCTCCTCGTGACGGCCGAGCTCCACCAGCCGCCCACCCTCGACCAGCCCGACCCGGTCCGCCCGGGCGGCGGTGGAGAGCCGGTGGGCGATGACCACAACTGTCCGGCCCTCCATCAGGCGGGCCATCGCCTCCTCCACCACCAGCTCCGTGCCCGGGTCGAGGTTCGACGTGGCCTCGTCCAGCACCAGCACGGCCGGGTCCACCAGCGCGACCCGGGCGAGCGAGACCAGCTGCTTCTCCCCCGCGGACAGCCGGGACCCTCGCTCGTGGACCTCGGCGTCGAGCCCGCCGGGCAGCGAGGCGAAGCGGTCGAGCGCGCCGACGGCAGCCAGCGCGGCCTCGACCTCGTCGTCGGTCGCTCCCGCCCGGGCGAGGCGGATGTTCTCCCGGATCGTGCCGTTGAACAGGAAGCCCTCCTGGGGCACGACGACGATCCGCTCCCGCAGCGACCGCAGGGTGGCGTCCCGCAGGTCGACACCGCCGAAGGTGACCCGACCCTCGATCGGGTCGTAGAGGCGGGCCGCCAGCTTGGCCAGGGTGCTCTTGCCGGCGCCGGTCGGCCCGACCAGCGCCAGGCGCTCCCCCGGCGCGACGGCGAGGGACACGTGCTGGAGCACCGGATCGCCGTCCCGGTAGGCGAAGCTCACGTCGTGCAGCTCCAACGGGCCCTGCCGGGGGAGGTCGACCGCGCCCTGCCGTTCGGGCACGTCCAACGGGGTGTCGAGCAGGGCGAAGAGCTTGTCCAGCCCGGCGCCGGCCGACTGCACCGTGTTGAACAGCTGGCTGAGCTGCTGGATGGGCTCGAAGAGGTTGCCGAGGGTCAGCACGAAGAAGGCGATGGTTCCGATGGTGATGACGTCGCCGATCACCAGCATCCCCCCGACCCCCACCACCAGTGCCGTGGTGCCGAGGCCGGCGAGCTCGATCACCGGCAGGTACCAGGACTGCACGAACACGGAGTCCATGTGGGCGGCATACAGCACCCGGTTGTGGTGCGCGAAGCGCTGCTCCTCGAGCTCCTGGCGGCCAAACGCCTGGACGACCCGCACACCCGAGATGCCCTCCTGGAGCCTCGACAGCGTGGCGCCGATGCGGTCACGCACCTCGAGGTACGCCCGGTTCGAGTCCCGCTGGAACTTGATGCTCGCCGCGACCACCCCGGGCACGGCCACCAGGCACACGAGCAGGAGCTGCCACGAGACCACCGCCAGCACGATGATCGACAGCACCAGCAGGAGCGCGTTCATGACGAACATGAGCAGCCCCGTCTGGACGAGCTCGGAGAGGGCGTCGACGTCGGAGGTCATGCGGCTCACGATCACCCCGGCCCGCTCCCGGTCGTAGAACGGCATGGAGAGCCGCTGGAGGTGATCGAACACCCGCACCCGCAGGTCGCGCAGGAAGCTCTCGCCGACCCGGCCGATCAGCAGGACCTGGGCCCGGTACACGAAGTAGGACGCGCCGGCCACCACGACGAAGCCCACCACCGCCCGGTTCAACGCAGCCCCGTCGCCGGCGCTGACGCCGGCGTCGATCCCGTAGCGGACGAAGAACGGGCCGGCGAGGATCGATGCCGTCCATGCCACGACCAATGCGGCCGCGGCCGCGACCTGGCGCCGGTAGGGGCCCAGCAGCCGAGCCGCCCGAACCAGCACCCGGTGTGCCCCTCCGCTGTCGAGCCGGTCCTGCTCGGTCACCGCGACCTCACGCGACATCCGCACCGAGCCCCTCCGGCGAGTCGACCGCGGCCAGGATCGCCCGGTACTCCTCGCTGCCGGCCAGCAGCTCGTGGTGGGTCCCCTCCGCGACCACGCGCCCCGCTCCCAGCACCACGACCCGATCCGCGAGGGCGACGGTCGCCGGGCGGTGCGCGATCACCAGGGTGGTGCGGCCCCTCATCGCCCCGGCCAGCGCATCACGGATCTCGTGCTCCTTGTCGGGATCCACGGCGGATGTGGCGTCGTCGAGGATGAGCACCCGGGGATCGGCCACCAGCGCCCGGGCGATCGCCAGCCGTTGCCGCTGACCGCCCGACAACGAGTACCCCCGCTCGCCGATCTCGGTGTCGTAACCGTCGGGGAGCGATTCGATGAACTCGTGGGCTCCTGCCAGCCGGGCCGCTCGCACCACTTCTTCCAGACCGGCGTGGGGGTCGGCGAAGGCGATGTTCGCGGCGATGGAGTCGCTGAACAAGAACGTGTCCTCGAACACGATGCCGACCGCCCGCCGCAGCTCACCGAGGGGCACGTCGCGGACATCGACGCCGTCGAGGAGGACGCGGCCTTCGTCGACGTCGTAGAAGCGCGGGATGAGCCGGGCGATGGTGGACTTGCCACTGCCGGTCGCGCCGACGATGGCCAGCGATTCACCCGGCCGGATGTGCAAGTGGACGTGGTCCAGCACGGGCGCCTCCGCCTCCGGGTGGTAGCGGAACACGACGTCCTCGAAGCGCACGTCACCGAGCCCCTCGTGGCCGTCGCCACCTGACCCGCGGCGCACCCCGGGGAGGTGGACGGGCCTCGGCGCGTCGACGATGACCGGGTCGGTGGCGAGCACGTCGTGCACCCGCTGCGCCGCGGCGGCTGCGCGCTGCCCCTGGGCGATGATCATCCCCAGCATCCGCAGCGGCCAGATCAGCAACACGATGTAGGCGTTGAACGCCACGATGGCGCCGAGGGAGAGCTGGCCGCGGATCACTTGGTGGCCGCCGTAGAAGAGCACCAGGATCAACCCCACGTTCGGCAGCAGCTCCATGGCCGGCAGGAAGCGTGCCCGGATGCGGGTCGCCCGCATCGACTGGTCGTAGACGTCGTCGGCCTCCTGCCGCAGCCGGTCGGCCTGCACCTCCTCCGCGCCCAGGCCCTTCACAACCCGCACCCCGCTCACGCTCTCCTCGACCACCGACGCGAGCTGGGCGGACTCCCGCTGGATGCCCATGACCGCGGGATGCAGCCGCTTCGAGAACCGCCGGCCGAGCACGTTGAGCAACGGCAGCGACCCGAGCGCCAGCACCGTGAGCACGGGATCCATCGCCACCAGCACCACCGTGACCGCCACCACCGTGACCGCGTTGGAGATGGTCAGCGGGATCAGCACCACGAGCTGCTGGATCTGCTGGAGATCGGTGTTGGCCCGGCTCATCAGGTCACCGGTCTGCACCCGGTCGTGGAAGCCGAAGTGCAACCGTTGGAGGTGCGCGAACAACTGCTGGCGCAGGTCGGCTTCGACGGCCCGGGAGACGCGGAAGGCCCAGTAGCGCCGCAGCCCCGTGAACAGCGCGGCCGCCAGCGCGGCGACCGCGATGGCCGCGGTCCACCGGCCCAGCGCGGCGGCGTCGCGGGTCAGCATGCCGTTGTCGATGCCGCCCTGGACCAGCGCCGGGACCGCGACCTTGGCCCCGGTCCAGCACAGACCGACGGTGACCCCCACGGCGAGCCCTCGCCGCTGCTTCCCGAGTGTCTCGCGGATCAACCGCCAGCCGTCGCGGGCGGTGGATGGTTCGAACGGCGCGACGATCTCGACCCCCTTCACGCTCGTCGACGGGCGCCAGGCTACCGAGGCCCCCCGGAGCCACCCCAACGGGATCGGTCGGGTAGCCTGCGCTCGTGGCCGGCACCGATCTGCGAGACCGACCTGCCCCTCCCGCCCCGCTGGGCCCGGCTCGGCGCTGGCGGGACGCGGCCCAGCCGCTCCTGCTGGGAGGGGCCATCGCCGTCGGTTGCGCGTACGTCGCCATCCAGAACCCGAACGAGTCCTCCGCGTACCCCCAGTGCCCGTTCAAGGCCATGACCGGTCTCGACTGCCCCGGCTGCGGCATGACCCGGGCCGTGTACGCGCTCCTCCACGGTGACCTGCTGCGGGCTGCGAGCCACAACCTGTTGCTCGTGGTGGCGCTGCCGCTGCTGGCCTACCTGGTGGGCCGCTGGACGCTGTCGAGCATCGGGGTCACCCTCCGCCCCGCGCCGACCTGGCGCCCCTGGATGACCTGGAGCATGCTGATCTTCGTGCTCGCGTTCGCGGTGGTACGCAACGTCCCCGGCACGCCACTGTCCTGGCTGGACTCCGCCGCCTGATCCGCCCGGAGGGGGCGCTACTTCGACCGCTTCGGCTTGTGCTTGGCGTGGTGCTGCGCCGCGGCCAGCGCCGCCCCCACGATCCCGGCCTGGTTCAGCAGCCGGGCCGCCACCATCTCGGTGCGGCACTCGATGTAGGGGAAGAACCTGTCGGCCCGCTTGGAGATGCCACCGCCGATGATGAACAGGTCCGGCCAGAGCAGGTCCTCGAGCAGCCGCAGGTACTCGCCCACGCGCCCACCCCAGGTCGGGTAGTCGAGGTTCTCCCGCTCGCGCACCAGCTCGGAGGCGTACTTCTCGGCGTCACCGCCGTGCAGCGGGAGGTGTCCGAGCTCCGTGTTGGGCACCAGGACCCCGTCGTGGAGCACCGCCGTACCGATCCCCGTCCCCAAGGTGACGGTGATGACCAGCCCGCCTCGCGCCGCGGCCGCACCGAAGGCGGTCTCGGCCAGACCTGCCGCGTCGGCGTCGTTGAGGACGGTCACCGGGCAACCGGTCGCCCTGCCGAAGGTCGCGGCGGCATCCTGGCCGATCCACTCCGGCACCAGGTTGGCGGCGGTGTGGATCGCGCCGTCCTTCGTGACCCCGGGGAAGGTGCATCCGACCGGTCCATCCCAGTCGAAGTGGCGCACGATGGTGGCCAGCACGGAGGAGACGTTCGCCGGGTCCGGGTGCTCGGGGGTGAGCAACCGGACCCGATCCGTCTTGAGCACCCCTCGCTTCGTGTCGACGACGGCCCCTTTGATCCCGGTGCCCCCGATGTCGATACCGAGAACCTTCACGCACTCTCCTTGGATCGGCTCCTTCGGTCGGGCCCGCTCGCCAGTCTCGCGCGCCACCCGGATCCGTTGGCAGGAGACCGACCGGACAGCGCCGGGAAGCCTTGCATCCGGGTGCATCCAGCCGGCGACTCCCTACCCTGAACGTGATGGCGGCCGACATCTCGCTGACCGACCCGTACACGATCCCCACCCGCTGGTGGCACCGCCTCGACGACGGTCGCATCCAGTGTGACGTGTGCCCCCGAGCCTGCAAGCTGCGTGAGGGCCAGCGGGGGGTGTGCTTCGTGCGCGGCCGGGTCGCCGACCAGGTCGTGCTCACCACCTGGGGCCGCTCCAGCGGCTACTGCCTCGACCCGATCGAGAAGAAGCCGCTCAACCACTTCCTGCCCGGCACCTCCGTGCTCTCCTTCGGCACCGCGGGCTGCAACCTGGCCTGCCGGTTCTGCCAGAACTGGGACATCTCGAAGTCGAAGGAGGTGGCTCGCCTCTCCGACCGCGCCGATCCCGAGGCCATCGCGCAGGCGGCGCTCGAGCTGGGCGCCCGCAGCGTGGCGTTCACCTACAACGACCCGGTGATCTTCCTCGAGTACGCGGTCGACGTGGCCGAGGCGTGCCACGCGGTGGGCGTCCAGGCGGTGGCGGTGTCGGCGGGCTACGTCTGCGACGGTCCCCGGCGGGAGCTCTTCGGGCACATGGACGCCGCCAACATCGACCTGAAGGCGTTCACCCAGGAGTTCTACCGGCACGTGGCGATGGGTGATCTGCAGCCGGTGCTCGACACGCTCGAATACCTGCACCACGAGACCGACGTCTGGTTGGAGATCACCACCCTGCTCATCCCCGGTCACAACGACACCGACGCGGAACTCGATCGGATGACCCGCTGGATCGCGGAGCGGCTGGGACCCGACGTGCCGTTGCACTTCAGTGCGTTCCACCCCGATTTCAAGATGCTCGACGTCCCACCCACCCCGCCCGAGACCCTGCGCCGGGCCCGGTCCATCGCGCTCGGCAACGGCTTGCGCTACGTGTACACGGGCAACGTGCACGATCCTGAGGGCGGCACCACCCGGTGCCCGTCCTGCGGGGCGCTCTGTGTGGAGCGCGACTGGTACGTGATCAACGAGTACCACCTGACCGGTGACGGCCGCTGCCAGGCCTGCGGCGCCACCGTCGCCGGGCGGTTCGACGGCCCACCCGGGGAGTGGGGCGCCAAGCGGGTGCCGGTGCGGCTGGCCGATCGGAGTGGCCGATGAACGCCACCGGCGTGCGCCCACCGGCGGTCGCGGGCTCGTTCTATCCGGCCGACGCCCGATCCCTCGCCGCCCTGGTCGACGAGCAGCTCGCGGCGGTGCAGCACCGCACCCCGGCCACCGGATCACCCGCCGGGATCATCGTGCCTCATGCCGGCTACGTCTACTCCGGGCCGGTCGCGGCCAGCGCCTACGCCCTGCTCCGGGGCCGACGCCGCGCGGTCAGCCGGGTGGTGATCGCCGGCCCGTCGCACCGGGTACCGCTCCGGGGCGTGGCCGTGCCCCGGTCGTCGACCTTCCTCACCCCCCTCGGCCCGGTCCCCGTCGACGAGCAACTCCGGGCGATCGCTCGCGAGCATCCGGAGGTGAGCGTCGACGACCGGCCGCACGCCGCGGAGCACTCGCTCGAGGTGCAGCTCCCCTTCCTCCAGACGGTCCTCGGCCCCGAGGGCTGGTCCGCGCTGCCACTCGTCGTGGGTCACGCCGAGCCCGCGGCCATCGCCGCCGTCCTCGACGCCCTCTGGGACGACGAGACGCTCCTGGTGCTCAGCACCGACCTGAGCCACTACGAGCCCTACGAGCGCGCGCAGGTGCACGACGCACGCACCGCGGCGGCGGTGGTGCGCAAGGATCTCCACGCCATCGGCCCGTACGACGCGTGCGGCGCGTATCCCCTGGCGGGCCTGCTCGGCCTCGCCGGCCGGCGTGGCCTGGACGTGGCGTTGCTGGACCTGCGCAACAGCGGCGACACCGCGGGCCCCCGCGACCGGGTGGTCGGCTACGGCGCCTTCGCAGTCGGGTGGTCATGACCGCACCACCCGAGCTGTCCGAGCAGGAGCGGCGGGCGCTGCTGGACACGGCCCGAGCGTCCATCCACGCGGGCCTCCAGCACCGCCGGCTCGTGGCGCCAGCCGGCTACGGCGGCTCCCCGCCGCTGCGCGCCCTGGGGGCCTCGTTCGTCACCCTCCGGCGCGAGGAGCGCCTGCTCGGCTGCATCGGCACCATCGAACCGGTGCGCCCGCTGCTGGCGGACGTGGCCCACAACGCCTACGGGGCGGCGTTCGGCGACCCCCGCCTGCCTCCGGTGACCCGCGACGACTACCACCAGATGACGGTCAAGGTGAGCGTCCTCGGTGGCCTCGAGGCGATGGACGCCGCCGACCCCCAGGCGCTCGCCGAGCAGCTGCGACCCGGCGTCGACGGGCTGCTCGTCACCGCCGGCCACCGGCGGGGCACCTTCCTGCCCTCGGTGTGGGAGCAGATCCCGCACCAGGGCCGGTTTCTCGACCTGCTCTGGGACAAGGCGGGACTGCGACCCGGTGAGTGGCCACCTGACCTGCGGATCTTCCGCTACCGGACGGTGGAGTTCGGCGAGTAGCGCTTCCCGGGCTACCGGCCGGCACGCAACCGCCGGTACCGGCGGATGAGAGCGTTGGTCGAGCTGTCGTGGCCCAGGTCGGGCTCGGTGGCCGCGTCGAGCTCGGGGATGATGTCCTGCGCCAGCTTCTTGCCCAGCTCGACCCCCCACTGATCGAAGCTGTTGATGTTCCAGATGGCGCCCTGGGTGAAGGTCTTGTGCTCGTACAGGGCGATGAGCTGACCCAGGGTGAACGGCGACAGCTCCGAGATGAGGATCGAGTTGGAGGGGCGGTTGCCAGGGAAGGTGCGGTGGGGCACCTCCTCGGGCGGGACGCCCTCGGCGGCCACCTCCTCGGCGGTCTTGCCGAATGCCAGCGCTTCCGGCTGGGCGAAGAAGTTGGCCATGAACACGTCCTGGTGGTTCCCGAGCTCGTGGCGGGAGCGGGCGAACCCGATGAAGTCGCAGGGGATGAGCTTCGTGCCCTGGTGGATGAGCTGGTAAAAGGCGTGCTGGCCGTTGGTACCGGGTTGTCCCCAGACGATCTCGCCCGTCTGCATCCCCACCGGTCGCCCCTCGCGGTCGACGGACTTGCCGTTGCTCTCCATGGCCAGCTGCTGCAGATACGGGGTAAGGCGGCCGAGGTAGTGGCTGTAGGGCAGCACGGCGAGGGTCTCCGCTCCGAGGAAGTCGCCGTACCAGATCCCGAGCAGCCCGAGCAGGATCGGCATGTTCTGCTCGATCGGGGCGTGGCGGAAGTGGTCGTCCATCAGACGGAAGCCGCGCAGCATCTCCTCGAAGCGGTCCGGCCCGATGGCGATCATCAGCGACAGACCGATCGCCGAGTCGTAGCTGTACCGGCCACCGACCCAGTCCCAGAACTCGAACATGTTGGCCGGGTCGATGCCGAACGCGGCCACAGCTTCCGTGTTGGTCGACACGGCCACGAAGTGGCGGCCCACGCCGCGCTCGTCCCCGCCCAGCGCCTCGAGCACCCAGCGCCGCGCGGTGTGGGCGTTGGTCATGGTCTCGAGGGTGGTGAAGGTCTTGGAGGAGATGATGAACAGCGTCTCCTCAGGGTCGAGGTCGTAGGTGAGCTCCCAGAACTCGTTGCCATCGACGTTGCTCACGAACCGGCACTCGATGGACCGGTCACTGAAGTCGACCAGCGCGTCGTAGGCCATGTGCGGCCCGAGGTCGCTGCCACCGATGCCGATGTTCACCACCGTGCGGATGCGCTTGCCGGTGTGCCCTGTCCACTCGCCGCTGCGGACCCGCTCGGCGAAGGCCCGCATCTCGGCGAGCACCCGGTGCACCTCAGGCACCACGTTCACCTCGTCAACCTCGATCACCGAACCGGCCGGTGCCCGCAGGGCCACGTGGAGCACGGCCCGATGCTCGGTGACGTTGATCTTCTCCCCGGCGAACATGGCGTCACGGAGCTTCTCGACCCCAGCCGCTCGGGCCAGGTCAGCCAGCAGGCGCAGCGTCTCCGCGGTCACCCGGTTCTTCGAGTAGTCGAGGTAGAGGTCACCGACCTCGAGGCACATCGTCTCCCCCCGGCGGGGGTCGGATGCGAACAGATCACGCAGGTGCAGGCTGGCGACGTGCTCGACGTGCGCCTGCAGGGCGCGCCAAGCAGGAGACTCGGTGATGGGCATGGCCGGATTGTGCCAGAGCCACGTCCCGGTCTCAGTGGCGCTTGACGCCGCCGTACTTCATCCGGGTGTCGCTCATCGCCGCGGCTCGCACGCCGTCGCGGTTGATCGCCGCATCGACCACCTCACCGATGAACAACGTGTGGGTGCCGAGGTCGATCGCCTGGCGGACCGAGCAGTCCATCCAGGCGATGGCTTCCTCGAACACCGGCGCGCCGGTGGTGGCGGTGCGCACCGGCCGCCCGTTGAGCGTGGCCCCGTCGTCCTCGGCGGGCTTGGAGAACTTGACGAACACCTTGGTGTCCTCGGCATCCCAGAGGTTCACGGTGAACGCGCCACCTTCGCTGATCAACTGGTGGGTCACCGCGGTGTTGTCCACCCCGATGCCGATCAGCACCGGCTCCATCGAGAGCTGGGTGATCCAGCTCGTGGTCATGGCGTTGCGCCGATCGCCGGCCCGGGAGCCCACGAGGGCCAGCGCGTTGGGGATCTTCCAGGTCACCCGGTTGAGCAGTTCCTCGTCGACAGCCATGCCCCCGAGGCTACGGGCGCACCTCCCCGCCCACCACCACGTCGAAGGTCGCCGAGAAGCAGCCGCCGACCGGCACGGTCGGGTGGTCGCCGGTGATGAGCGCGTTGGTGGGCGCGGTCATCGGTTCGAGGGCCACGTAGGGCTTGCCGCGCGGGGCGTAGACCTGCGCGAACGGGTAGCCCCGGTCGAGGCGCAGCTCCACGCGCTGCCCTCGACCCGAGAGGGCTAGCACCCGTTCCCTCCCCAGCCGGTAACCGTCGTCGAAGGTGCGGTCGACCAGGGCGATGTCCTCAGCCGGCTCCCGCCTGGCGCGCCCGGTGGGCAGCAGGCGCTCGTCGAGCTCCAGGTGCCGGCGGGCCGGCAGGTGCACCACCAGCTCACGGCGGGGCACCCCCGGTAGGCGGATGTAGGGGTGCCAGCCGAACGACACCGGCACCGCCCGCCGTCCGGTGGGCACCACCGAGGTGGTGACCCGCAGCCGCTCCCGGGTGACGAGCGCGTCGATGCGCAGGTCGTGGGGGAACGGGAAGGAGCGGAGCAGGTCCTGGTGGTCACCGAACGGGAAACGAGCGGCGAGCGCCGCAGCCCCGGCCGAGGCCGACAGCTCGACCAGCTCCCACGGGCGGGCCGACACGGTGCCGTGGATGGGCAGGCCGTTCGGATCGAGCGCCACCCCGGGCGTGCCCGCCCCGAACCGCACCACCCGGCGACCGATCCGGTACTCGAAGCCGGACAGGCGATTGGCCCAGGGGGCCAGCAGCGGCAGACCGGTGGTGTGCCCCTCGGCGTACGTAGCCAGGCCGCCGTGGAGGCTGAGGTGCTCCCGGCCCCGATGTCGCAGCGAGGCCCCGAGCATGCCGAGGCCCGGCAGGAAGGTGGCCTCGAGATCCCCGGCGGCCAGGGTGACCGCGGGCCAGCCACGGAACGTCCGCACCCGGGCCCGTGGCGCGGCCACCGCTAGGGGTTCTTCCCGGCGTTCGCCCCAGCGGGTTTCTCGTCGTGCCCGCCGAACTGCTTGCGCATCGCCGAGAGGACCCGGTCGGCGAAGTCGGCGGCGCCCCGGGACTCGAAGCGCTCGAACAGGGCCGCGGACAGCACGTGGGCCGGCACGCCTTCGTCGATGGCCGCGAGCACCGTCCAGCGCCCCTCGCCCGAGTCCGACACCCGGCCCTCGAACCCACCGAGGTCGGGATCCTCGTGCAGCGCGATGGCGGTCAGGTCGAGCAACCACGACGCCACCACGCTGCCCCGCCGCCACAGCTCGGCCACCTCGGCGACGTCGATCTCGAACCGGTAGTACTGCGGATCGCGCAGCGGGAAGGTCTCGGCGTCGGCCTCCTGGGGGTGCAGGCCGACCCCCGCGTGCCGGATGATGTTGAGCCCTTCCGCGTACGCGGCCATGAGGCCGTACTCGATGCCGTTGTGCACCATCTTCACGAAGTGCCCCGCGCCCGACGGGCCGCAGTGCAGGTAGCCCATCTCTGCCGGTGACGGGTCACCGCGGCGACCGGGGGTTCGCGCCGCCGCCTCCACTCCGGGAGCGATCGAGCGGAAGATCGGGTCGAGGTGCTCGACCACCTCCTGCTCACCCCCGATCATCAGGCAGTAGCCCCGATCGAGCCCCCACACCCCGCCGCTGGTGCCCACGTCGACGTAGTGGATGCCGGCCTGCGCGCAGGCAGCGGCCCGCTCGATGTCGTCGCGGTAGTAGGTGTTGCCGCCGTCGATGATGATGTCCCCCGCGCTCATCACCCCGGCGAGCTGCGACACCGTCTCCCCCGCGAAGGCGGCGGGCACCATGATCCACACCGCCCGGGGGCTGGTCAGCCCGGCGACGAGGTCGTCGAGCGAGCCGGCAGCGGTGATGGCCTCGTTCTCGGCCGCGAGCTGCGCCGCGACGCCCGGGGCCACGTCGTAGACCACGCAGCGGTGCCCGTCACGGACCAGCCGGCGGACCAGGTTGGCCCCCATCCGCCCCAATCCCACCATCCCGAGCTGCATCGTCGGACCCCTCGCGTCGTTCGTCGTGCCGGTGGTCATCCTGTCCGATCGGGTGGTCGCGTGCCGAGTCTCGTGTAGACCTCCTCGGGGACGGCCCGCGGGTCGCGGTAGACGTGGTGGACGCACGGCTCGCCCTTGCCCGCCGGCGGGTGCTCGACACTCACCGGTGGTTGGCCCCACTCGATGGGCTGCATCTCGTTGTTCACCGAGCAGTGCGCGCAGTACACGGGGAGCTCGTCGCGCCCGAACGTGCGCCCCGATCGCTCCCGGAGCACGAGGTAGCCGCCGGGTTGGTCGTAGCGTCCCTCGTCGAGGAGCCGGCCACCGCTCCCGCACCGGAACGACAAGGTGATCTTCTCGTCGTCCTCGCTGACCCCCACCTCGCCGAAGTTCGCCACCATGGCCCGGGCGATGGCCCGGGCCCGTACCTCGGCGGGAAGCTCCGCCCACTCGACGGGCCCCGAGCGCCGGGGGCGGAGGTACTCCTCACCGGTGCGCCGCAGGGCGCGCTCGACCGCCTCCTCACCGAGTTCCTCCCCGATGAACGACAGCAGCGAGGTGATCCAGTTGATCGAGTAGTCCTGCAGGCTCCGCCAGCTCGCCACCGCGGCGTCGATCAGCCGGATCGCCTCGTCGCGCTCACCGGCCGTGACGGCCTGCTTGGCGCGCTCCCAGGCGGGGGTCGACAGCCGTTCGACGTCGTCGGGGGAGAGGGACATGGGCCCGACCGTACCTGACATCAGCGTCAGTGAGCTGTGGCAGGATCGGACCGTGGACTTCGAGCTGTCCGGAGAGCAGGAGCAGCTTCGGGCCAGCATCCGGCGGTTCCTCGCCGACCGGGCCCCGGTTCGCCCCTACGTGCGCTCGCTGCTCGGCGACCAGCGGGGGACCACCGACGAGGTGTGGCAGGGGCTGGCCCAGCTCGGGGTGACGGGGCTGCTCGTGCCCACCGAGCACGGCGGGGCCGGCGAGGACCTGGTCACCATGGGGGTCGCGCTGGAGGAGTTGGGCCGGGCCGTGCACCCCGGGCCGGTGCTCGCCAGCGCAGTGGGCGCGGTGCGAGCCGTGACCGCGGCGGGTTCCCCGGCCGATCGCGACCGCTGGCTGCCGGGGCTGGCATCCGGCGAGGTGGTGGGCGCGCTGGCCGCCGACGAGCCGGGGCCGCGGTTCCGGTGGCGCCACCCCGTCACCACCGCGACCCGCGACGGGACGCAGTGGCGCGTCACCGGGACCAAGACCTGGGTGCTCGGCGGGACGACCGCCGACGTGGTGTTCGTGGTCGCCGCGACCACCGGGGGTCTCGGCCTGTTCGCCGTCGAGCGGAGCGACCTGCGCGCCGAGCCCACCCCATCGGTCGACCTCACCCGCTCCTTCGCCACCATCACCCTCGACGCCACGCCGGCCAGCAGGGTCGGTGGCGACGACGACCGAGACGACACGGCGGCGATCGGAGCGGTCGTCGACGCCGTCGGGCTGGCGCTGGCCGCCGACGGGCTGGGCGCCGCGGAACGGGCCCTCGAGCTGGCGGTCGAGTACGCGACCCACCGGCACCAGTTCGGGGTGCCCATCGGGTCCTTCCAGGCGGTGCAGCACCTGTGCGCCGACATGCTGCGGCAGGTCGAGGTGGGCCGGGCGGGCGTGTACTACGCGCTCTGGGCCTGCGACCACGCCGAGCCCGCCGAGCGGCACCGGGCCGCCACCATGGCCGGAGCGTTCAGCAGCGACGCCTTCGCCTGGGTGGCCGCCGGCGCCATCCAGGTCTTCGGCGGCATCGGGTTCACCTGGGAGCACGACGCGCACCTGTACTACAAGCGGCTCCTCACCCTACAGACCCTGTGGGGCACGGCGGAGGAGCACCTCGACGAGCTGGCGTCGATCGTGATCGGCTGAGGAATGGCGACGCTCGCCTGGGGGGGCCAGGCCAGCGGGTGGCTCGCCGGCCGCCGTCAGGCCGCCTTCGCCGCCCGGCCCGCGTACATGAAGCTGAGCACCTTCGGACCCCGGATGGTGAACGTGTCCACCTGCTCGAGCTCCAGGGGTGAGGCCCGCACGATGGCCGCGATGTCCCGGTCGAGGTGGCAACCACCGGCGATCGCCTGCTCGAGCCGGTCCCAACGATGCTGGCGGCGCGCCACCGTCGGGTCGTCCGAAAGCCCGTGCTCCAGAAAGAAGAAGCGGCCTCCCGGCTTGAGCACCCGGTGCACCTCCGCCAACGCTCGGTCCACGTCGGGGATCGTGCACAGCGTCCAGGTGCTCACCGCACTGTCGACGGACTCGTCCTCGAGGGGGATCCGCGCGCCGTCGAGGCCCACGAACTCGACGGGGATGCGGGAGGCGGCCAGCCGACCGCGGGCCAGCCTGCGCCCCACCTCCGACGGCTCGACGGCCAGCACCCGCTCGACCGGCGGCGGGTAGTAGGGGAGGTTGGTGCCCGAGCCGAAGCCCAGCTCCACCACCGTGCCGGTGACCTCGGCAAGGGCCCGAGCGCGGAGCTTGCCGATCTGGCGGGTGCCGAGCACCAAGTTGGTGACTCGGGGCACGATCTGGTCGTCGTAGAAACCCACACTGGCCTCCCTCGTCGGTCTGGTTCGATCTCGTCCGATCTCGTCCGATCTCGTGCGGTCGCGCCCGCTCGGCGGTCCCCTACCGATCTCGGGTGAGCAGCAGGCAGCCTCCCAACGGGCCACCGCCCGCGCCCACCACCGCCACCTCCGGCCCGCCCGCCACCTGCCGCTCCCCGCCCCGGTCCCACAGCTGGACGCACGCCTCGTGGAGGAACCCGTAGCCGTGGAGTCGGCCGGCCGAGAGCTGGCCGCCATGGGTGTTGAGCGGGATCTCCCCGTCGAGCGCGATGCGCTCGCCACCCTCGATGAACGGCCCCCCCTCGCCGTGGCCGCAGAACCCCAGCGCCTCCAACCAGCACAAGGTGATGAAGCTGAAGCCGTCGTACAGCTCCGCAACGTCGACGTCCGCCGGGGTGAGATCGGTGCGTGACCACAACATCGCCGCCGCGTCGCGCAGGGCCATGGTGGTGAGGTCGTCCCACTGGTCCCAGGACGGGCGGCCGTGGATGGCCGCGCCCACCGCTTCGATCCTCGCCGGAGGATGTGCGAGGTCGGCCGCGGCGTCGGCCCGGGAGACGATCACCGCCGTGCTGCCGTCGGCGGGCACGTCGCAGTCGTACAGGCACAGAGGGGTGGAGATCATCCGCACCCCCAGGTAGTCGTCGAGGGTCATGGGATCGCGGTAGATGGCCTTCGGATTGCGGGCCGCGTTGCGCCGGCCGTTGAGCGCGATCTGGGCGAGCTGCTCGCGGGTGGTGCCGAACTCGTGGAAGTGCCGCTGAGCCATCATCGCGATCCAGTTCGCTGCCGAGGGCGCCCCGAACGGCAGCGTCCACTGCATGAAGCCGCTGGCCCGGTAGCCCGCCCCGGTGCCCCCGGCACCCATGGTCACCGACGAGCGGCCCTTGCTGCCCTGGGCGCTGGCCTCCCACACGGTGCGGAAGCACAGCACGTGGTCGGCGAGCCCGGTGGCCACCGCGGCGATGGCGTTGATGACCGAGCCGAGCTGCCCGGGGGACTCGAGCCCACCGGCGAACCAGTCGAGCTCGAGGCGCAGCGCGTCCTGCACCTCCACCACCCCGACGCCCGAGAAACCGGGCGGGACGTCCTGGTTCCCGGGGTAGGTGGCGATGCCGTCGATGTCGGCGGGCTCGAGGCCCGCGTCCGCGATGGCCTCGAGGGCGGCGTCGATCGTCAGGTCGAGCGGGTCGCGGTAGAGGCGCCGACCCACCTGGCTCTGGCCGATGCCGCTGATGACCGCCCGCCGCTCCAGCCGATCCGGGCCCATCTCAGCGACCCTCACCACCGGCGCTGCCCGCGGGCTCGAAGAACGGGAGCCACACGTCGTCGTACTCCTCGAAGGTCACCCGCACCTGCATGCCGATGCGCACCTCGTAGGGATCGCAGTTGACGATGTTGGTGGTGAGCCGAAGCCCCTCCTGCTCGGGCAGCTCGACGATGGCCACCACGTACGGGGGATCGAGGGTGGGGATCCAGGGCTGCTCGTTGACCGTGTAGGTGTGCACCACCGCCCGGCCGGAGGTGGCCTCCGGGGCAACGTCCTTCGAGAGGCACTCGGGGCACACTGGTGCTGGCGGGTGGATCCAGTAGCCGCAGCGCTGGCAGCGCAGGAAGCGCAGCTCCCCTTCCCGACCGCCGCGCCAGAAGTGCTCGTTCTGCTCGGTGATCCGGGGGAGCACCCGGAAGGGCTTACTGTCGGCCATAGGTGGTCCGCTCCGATCAGCCGTCCGCGTCGTCGAGCTCGGACTCCACGGCGCGAAGCCCCTCCTCGAACCCGGCTCGGGCTTCCGGCAACGCCTCGACCGCGGGCAGGATCCCGAATCCCGGCTCGGTGAGCACGATCGCGGCGGCGATCTCGTCCCAGCTGGCCCCGACCTCGGCTGCCAGCCTGGCGTGGCGATGCACGCCTCCGGGATTGCGGAGGATGACACTGCAGACCATGCGCACCAGTTCGTGGGTCTTGCGGTCGAGCGCCTTGAGCGATTCGATCTCGGCCAGCCAGGCGCTCTGGGCCTCGTGGAGGGCCGGGAACACCTCGTGCAGTGGCTGCTCGTAGGAGAAGGAGAACGCCTGGTCAGTCACACTGCCACCCTATTCGGCCCGCCCTGCTCGGCGAGGGGCTCTCAGGCGAGCCGCTCCCGTTCCCAATCGGCATGTCAAACGCGTGCCAGAGCACGCGCTTCGCCTGCCAGTCCGACGAGGGTCGACCGGATACCCACCCCACCTTCCCAACCGGCATGTCAAACGCGTGCCAGAGCACGCGCTTCGCCTGCCAGTCCGACGAGGGTCGACCGGATACCCACCCCACCTTCCCAACCGGCATGTCAAACGCGTGCCAGAGCACGCTTTTGACATGCCAGAACGGGGAGAGGAGGAGGACGACGACGACGACGAGGACACTTGTGCCATCGACACGTTCAGGGGTCCCGGGGAAGGCCGAGGAGGCGCTCGGCGATGATGTTGCGCTGCACGTCACTGGTACCCCCGGCGATGGAGAGCGCCCGGTTGCCGAGGAACCCGGCGATCCACACCGCGGCCTCGCCCTCGTCGATCGCGCCTTCGGGGCCGAGTAGCGCCAGGCCCACCTCCTGGACCCGTTGCTCGTGCTCCACCCCGAGCAACTTGCGCAGACTGGACTCCGGCCCGGGCTCGGCACCGTGCAAGGCGCGCAGCGTCGAGCGCAGGCCGAGCACCGCGATCGCCTCCCCTTCGGCGACCAGGGCACCGACCTCCCCGAGGTGCTCCGCCGCACCCTTCATGGCCAGCACCGCCTCCATGCCGGGCCCGAACGACGACCCACTCCCCATCGACACCCGTTCGTTCGCCAGCGTGGTGCGCGCCGCCTGCCAACCATTGTCGACCCCTCCCACGACGCAGTCGTCGGGGACGAAGACCTCGTCCAGAAACACCTCGTTGAACAGGGCCTGGCCCGTCAGCTCGCGCAGCGGGCGGATGTCGAGACCCGGGGACGACATGTCGACCATGAAGCAGGTGATGCCCTCGTGCTTGTCGACCCGCGGGTTGGTGCGGGCCAGGCAGATGCCCCAGTGGGCGAGATGGGCCATGGTCGTCCAGACCTTCTGCCCGGTGAGCAGCCAGCCACCCTCGACCCGCTCAGCCCGGGTGGTGAGCGACGCCAGGTCGCTGCCCGCGCCCGGCTCGCTGAACATCTGACACCACAGGATCTCCCCGTACAGGGTCGGTCGGATCCAGCGCTCCTGCTGCTCGAGGGTCCCGTGGGCGATGAGGGTGGGCAGCACCCAGGTGCCGACCTGCAGGTGCGGCCGATGCACCCGCGCCGCGGCGAACTCCTCGTCGATCACCAACTGCTCGACCGGTCCGGCGTCCCGACCCCAGGGCCGGGGCCAGTAGGGGACGAGGTAGCCGGCATCAGCGATACGACGGTTCCACTCCGGCTTCTCGTGGGTGCGCAGCTCGTCGAGGAAGGACCGCACCTCGGCCCGGATGGCGTCCGCCTCGGGTGGGAGCTCGGCTCGCAGCGTGCGCCGGATGCCGGCGAGGGCCAGCTCACCGCAACGGGCAGCCGATCCGGGCAGGAGCTGGCGCATCGCGGTCGCCCGCTTCAGATAGAGGTGCGCGTCGTGCTCCCACGTGTAGCCGATGCCGCCGAGGACCTGGATACAGTCCTTCGCCACCGCGAAGAACGCGTCGGGCGCCAGCGCGGCAGCGACCGCCGCGGCCATGGCGGCTTCCTCACGGGCAGCCGGGTCACCGGCGCGGGCCACATCGCAGGCCACACCACGGGCCGCATCGCAGGCCACGGCGGCGTCCCAGGCCGCGGCGCGGGCCAGCTCGGTGCGCAACAGCATGTCGGCACAGCGATGCTTCACCGCTTGGAACTGCCCGATCGGCCGACCGAACTGGATCCGCACCTTGGCGTAGCTCGCCGCGGTGTCCACGCACCATGCCGCGCCACCCACTGCCTCCGCGGCCACCAGCGTCGCGGCCAGCTCGCGGATGGCGATGCGCCCGGGCCCGCTCGCCAATCGGTGCTCGGGGACCTGGAAGAGCTCCGGGTCGGCCTCGACCGTCGCCACCCGCCGAGTGGCATCCAGGCTCGGTCGCGGGGTCACCGTGACCGCGTCCCGCGCCACCACCGCCCACCCGTCGCCGTTCGGGGACGGGAGCACGAGCACGTCGGCCAGCGAGGCGCCCAGCACGGGCGCGTCCGGCGAGAGCCCCACCGCCCCGACGAGTGACCCCTCGGCCAGACCAGGGAGCCACCGCTCCTGCTGGGCCTGGTCACCGGCGAGCACCAGCGCGGCGGAGGCGAGCACCGTGGGCAGCACCGGGCCGGGCGCGCACACCCGCCCCAGCTCCTCGAGCACCACGGCCAGCTCGACCAACCCGTAGCCCTCCCCTCCGAACTCCTCGGGGACGTGCAGGCGCAGCCACCCGCTCGCCGCCAGGTCGTCCCAGAAGGGGGGCATGGTCTCGGCTGGCGCGTCGAGGGTGGCCCTCGACACCGAGGGGTCGCAGTGGGCGTGTACCCAGCGGTGCACCGCATCGTGCAGCGCGAGGTGCTCGTCGGTGATCCCGATGCTCCCGAGACGGATCGCCATGGTCCAGCTAACCTCCGAACCTGACAATCGTGTCACATCGCTGACGGGAGGCGGCACGTGACGGTGATCGACGCGGACGCGCACGTCAACGAGGACCCGCTGGCTTGGACCGAGCTGGAGGCAGCCCACCCGGGGTGGCTGTCGGCCGGGCGCTCCGGTGGGCGCTGGGTGGCCCAGATCGACGGCAAGCTCTTCCCCGTCCAGGACGGCCCGGGCTGCGGCGTGCCGATCGACTCCGCGACCTCCCCGGCCTGCGCCGCGGGGGCGGCGGACCTCGACCGGCGGCTGGCGGACATGGACCAGGAAGGCATCGACGTGCAGGTCCTCTTCGGAGGGCTGATGATCGGGCTGTCGACCTACCGGGACCCCGGCTTCGCCCACGACGTCGCCCGGGCCTACAACGACTGGCTGATCGACAAGGTGTGCGGACGGGCGCCCGAGCGGCTCAAGGCGGTGGCCGTGGTCCCGCTCCAGGACGTGCCTCGTGCGATCGACGAGCTGCGACGGGCCCGGGGCAAGGGGGCGGTGGCGGTGACCATCCCGCCGGTGCTCGGCGAGGCGAACCTCGATGATCCCGCGCTACTGCCGTTCTTCGAAGCGGCGGCTGGCGAGGACGTGGCCGTCACGATCCACTCCGCGCCGGGCATGAACGTGCCGCTCCCCGCGGCGGGCCGGTTCGCCAACTACGCGCAGGTCCACTGCCTGTCGTTCCCAGTCGATCAGATGGTGGCCCTCACCGCGCTGGCCATGGGCGGGGTGCTCGACCGGCTTCCGCGGCTGCGGGTGGGGTTCATGGAGTCGGGCATCGGCTGGGTGCCCTACTTCCTCCACCGGATGCACGAGCACAAGGAGAAGCGCCCCGAGCTGCTGGCGGCGATGACCGGCGATCCTCGGGACCACCTGGAGCGGGGCCAGCTGTTCTTCTCCTTCGAGGCCGAGGAGCCGCTGCTCGAGGTGTGCGTGGAGCAGCTGGGCGCCGACGCCTGGGTCTATGCGTCGGACTACCCGCACTGGGATTCGGACTTCCCCGGCACCGTCGAGGCATGCCGGGCGATGGCGGCCCCGCTCGGGCCGGAGGTCACCGCCAAGGTGCTCGGTGGCAACGCGGCGCAGCTGTACGGGTTGGCCGATGAAGCGGCTGCGGCGGTGGCAGCCGACGCATCGCACGGGGGGCACGGAGGCCCGGCCACGTGAGCGCCGGGAGCTACGACGAGTTCGGGCTGCTGCACGAGAACGCCGCCGAGGCCGGTCTCCCCTTCGATCCAGCTCGACCGCCCACGGTCGCCCGGTCGGCCGTTCGCGCTCCCACTGGGCACACCATCAGCGCGCTGGTGTGGGGGGAAGGGCCAGCGGAGCTCGTGCTACTGCACGGCGGGGGGCAGAACGCGCACACCTGGGACACGGTGGCGCTGGCACTCGACCGGCCCCTGGTGGCCATCGACCTGCCGGGACACGGGCACTCCGACTGGCGACCCGACAAGCGCTACCGGCCACAGGAGATGGCCGAGGACGTGGCGTTCGCCGTCGCGCAGCTCGCGCCGGGGGCGACGACGATGGCGGGGATGTCGCTCGGCGGTCTCACCGCCCTCGCCGCGCTGGCCGAGCGTGGCGAGCTGGCCGAGCGCCTGGCGCTGATCGACATCACTCCCGGGGTGAACGCGCAGAAGGCCGAACCCATCCTGTCGTTCCTCGACGGGCCCGAGGTGTTCGCGTCCTTCGACGAGATCCTCGAGCGCACGATGGCGTTCAACCCGACCCGTTCCCGCTCCTCGCTGCGCCGGGGGGTGCTGCACAACGCCCGCGAGCGCGAGGACGGGACCTGGGTGTGGCGCTACGACCTGCCCACCGGCGAGCGCCTCGACGACCTCGAGCATCGCTTCGCCGACCTCTGGGACGCCGTGTCCGCGCTCGGCTGTCCGCTGCTGTTGGTGCAGGGAGGGCTGTCGAGCGTGGTCGACGACGACGACGTGGCTGAGCTGCAGCGCCGCAAGCCCGGCACCGAGGTGATCGTGGTCGAGGATGCCGGCCACAGCGTGCAAGGTGACCGGCCGTTGGAGTTGGCCCGCATCCTGGCCGCCTTCCACCACGGGTACCACGAAGGACCGGCCGGGTCGATCTGACGACAGGTAGGGCGCGCTGGTCCCGGCGCGGTCACCCGCCGCCGCGGCCCGCCTCCGTCAGGTCGACGAAGCGCCGGTAGCGACGATCGGCCGCCTCGGTCCAGGCCGGGTGGGGCTCGACCCGCCGGGCCACCCTCGCCCACCGGCCGGCGCCGGTCGCGGACTCCTCTACCCCGGCCGTCACTCGCGCCAGGAAGGCGGCCCCGAGCGCGCCGCCCTCGGGCACGGCCACGATGTCGACCGGCAGGCCGGTGCAATCGGCCAGGGCCTGCACCCACGCTTCGACCCGGGTGCCACCACCGGTGGCCACGATGCGCCGGGCTCGCGCCCCGGCGAGCTCCAGGTGGTGGCGGACCACGAACCCCGATGCCTCGTGCGCGGCCCGCCGCAGCTCGGCCGGGCCGTGGGTGAGGTTCAGGTCGTGCAGGGAGGCCCGTCGCGACGGGTCGTGCAGCGGGGTGCGCTCACCCCGCACGTAGGGCAGCCAGATCGGGACCCGCTCCGGGTGCCGCGCCGGTTCGCGGCGACGGCCCAGCAGCCGGCCGGCCCAGTCGAGGAAGAGCCCACCGGCGTTCGAGGGCCCACCGACGAGGGTCTTGCCGGGCGCGGTGTGGGGCACGGTCCACAGGCCGGGCACCTCGCGCCAGTCGGGCACCACCGCCCAGGTGATGAGGGTAGTGCCGAGGATGACCAGCACGTCCCCGTCGTGGTCCGCGCCGGCCACGAGCTGTTCGGCCAACGCGTCGACGGTCCCGGGGCCCATCATCGCGCCACCGAGTGAGCCAATGGCCTCGTCACCCGCCACCACCCGGGGGAGCTGCTCGACCGACACACCCGCCTCGGCCGCCACGGCCGGGTCCCACGCGGTGTAGTCGTAGAGGGGGTGGGTGGTGATGGCCACCACCGCGTCGATGGCCCCGACGCCACACAGGGCGTGGTTCGCCACCGCCTGCGCCGGCCAGTAGCCGTGCGCCTGAGGCGCCCGCCGGGCACACCAGCGGAGGAACCGCAGCAGCTCCCCGCTCTCGGCGGGGTTCTTGCCGGTGACCGGCCCGCCCCGCACGTCGCCGTAGAGCAGCCCCGGGGTGAGGGCCCGGCCCCGGCGGTCGACGGCGCACAGCGAGGGGACGAAGGCGGCGACGTTCACTGCCGCCACGTCGAGGCCGGCGCTCACCTTGCGGTAGGCGGCTCGGACGTTGCGGCGCCAGGCCCGGTCGGCGTCGTGCTCGAAGCGGTCCGGCTCGGGGGAGCGCACCTCGTGGACCACCCGGGCGCGGGCCAGCACGGTGCCGTCGTCGTCGACCGCCACGGCCTTGACCGAGGTGGTGCCGATATCGAGTCCCACCGTGACGGTCACCGCCCCTCCTCCGGCCTCCCGCGATGCGGTTTCCTGACGATGATGTCAGGTTGGAGGGTACGCTACCCGCCCGTGCCGACCTACCACCCGGGCATGCTCGGCCCGCTGCCCCGTGACCCCGACCAGAAGTTCTGGGACCCCGAGATGCAGACCATGCCCCGGGAGCAGCTCGAGGCCCTGCAGCTCGAACGGCTTCGCACCCTCGTGGACCGGGCGCTCACCATCCCCGTCCCCCTGTTCGCCCGCAAGCTGCGGGAGGCGGGGATCGAGTCCGGCGCGGACCTCACCAGCGTCGCCGACGTCAACCTGATCCCCACCACCGTCAAGCAGGACCTGCGCGACGCCGAGGCCGCGCACCCCCCGTTCGGCGACTACCGCTTCACCGATCCCCGAGAGTGCGTGCGGCTGGGCCAGAGCACCGGCACCACCGGCACCCCGACGATCGCCCTGTTCACCCGCAAGGACATCTGGATCGAGTACGAGTCCGCGGCCCGGGTCTGGTGGCGCAACGGCTGGCGACCCGGCCAGATCGTCACCCACGCTCACCCCGCGTACCTCTACGGGGGTGGGGTGATGCTCTCGGGCAGCCTCGAGTACTTCGGAGCGCTGAACCTGTGGGTCGCCCCGCCCGACACCGACGAGCTGGCGGAGCAGGGCATCCGCATGTGGCAGCGGGTCCGCCCGGACGTGTCGATGGTGGCGTTCAGTCTGGGCCGGTTCCAGGAGGTGGCGGCGAAGATGGGCCTCGACCTGGCCGCCGATGTGGGCCTGCCGTCGTTCCAGTTCCGGGGCATGGGTGACCGGGGCATGCCGATGATGACCGCGGGCCTCGAGTGCTACGCCTACTCGTCGGGGCCGTGTGGTGAGGCACCGGGCGGTCACATCCACGAGGACTGGGCCATCGTCCAGGCCATCGACCCCAAGACCGGGCGGGACGTGCCCGACGGGGAGTGGGGCAACCTGGTGGTCACCACCCTCGACCGGGACAACGGGCTGTTGCGCTACGACCTGGAGGAAGCGGCGGCGATCATGCGCGATCCCTGCCCGTGTGGCGAGACCACCGTCCGGGGGTTCTGGGGCGGCCGGTTCAAGGACTTCCTCGACTGCCAGGGCCACTACTTCCAGGTCAGCGAGGTGGAGCGGGCGCTGCGGTCGGTGCGCGAGGTGACCGTCCCGTCGCTCGAGTACGTGGTGGTCAAGCCCACCGACTCCGACGCCTCGCTGCAGGTGCGGGTCGAGCTCGACCAGGGCGAGCCTGCCGAGGTGGCCACCCGGTGCGAGGCCGCGATCCGGGAGCGCCTCGGGGTCGAGGCCCGGGTGGAGGTGCTACCACGCGAGTCCCTTGCCCGCTCCGGCTACAAGGCGGTACGGCTGGTCGAGCGCTGACCGGCGGGCGCGGCACCGGCCGCCAGGGCGCGGATCCACGCCGGTGAGGGCACCTGGAAGGGACGGAGGCGCACCACCCGGCCCGCGCCCTCGTCGTACAGCAGGGCCTGCGTCGGTGCCAGCGTGACCGCGGCCGGGCTGTCGACCAGGCTGACCGCGTCCTCCGCGGGCATGGGGCCCACGGCCCGCAGCGTGAACCGGCGCTGGACACCAGGCGCGAGACGATCGGCGACCGCGGCGGCAGAGCTGGCTCGGATGATGGTGTGCACCCCCCAGGGCGGGCCGGCCGACACCAGGGCCTCGAGCAGCGCCGTCACCTCCCCACCGCCCGGATCGAGATCGCGAGCCAGGTCCACCCCGTTGAGCACCACCAGCACCGGTGGCTCTCCGGTCGAGCGGGCCTGCTTGCGCCGCACGACCTCGCGGGCCGCTCGCTCGATGGCGGCGTCGAGCTCGCGCGAGCGGGAAGCCTGCACCCGGGCCAGGCCCCCGAGCGCGGCGAGCAGCTCCCCGAAGCCCGATTCCAGGGGGAGGCAGTCGATCGCCCGGACCTCGAGCTGATGCCCGTGGACCGCGGCGGCGGACAGCAGCGCCGCAGCCAGTATCCCGTGGCCGGCCTGCTCGTCGGCGGTCACCACCAGCAGGTTGGAGCCGGGCTCCCGCCGGAGCGTCACCTCGACCGGCCCGCCCAGGGTGACGGGCGCGCCCACCCACACGGACAGCTCGGCATCGCTAGCACGGCCAGTGCTGCCAGTGCTGCCAGGACTCGCGGCGCGCTCGGCGCCCGCGCTGCGGAGCTGGTCGAGCGCGCTGGCCTCCAATACCGCCGGCGCGGTGCTGGAGACCACCTCGGGCCGCCGGGCCAATCCCCGCTCGGCGGCCAGCTCGTCGAGGTCGCGCAGCTGCAGCAGCCGCTCCCGCGGACTGACCCGGCTCATCCGCAACCGGGTGGGCTCGGTCGAGCCGGGCCGGAGCAGCAGCGCTTCCCCCGTGCCGATGGAGCGGATCGCCGCGGCCAGGTCCTCACCGGCGCTCGGGGTCGCGAGGGCGGCGGCGTCCGCGAGCACCAGAGAGGTGCCGAGCGCATCGGGCACCCAAGCGATGGGCTCGAGCGAGTCGACCACTCGCTCCAGGGCCACCACGTGCAACCCGAGCGCCGGCCCCTCCACCACCAACCGGTTCAGGATCCGCCGGGCATCACGAGCGATGCGGGCCGAGCCGGCGAACAGCCGGCTGGCCCCGGCCACGACCAGCAACAAGCGGGAGAGCGGCCCGCCGGTGGCGGCCCGGAACGCCTCGACATCTCCTCGCTCCAACCCGGCGGCCCGAAGCAACGTGTCTCGCAGGTCGAGCTCGGCTTCGACCAGCTCGAAGGCGGCCAGCCCCAGGTCAGGGTCCGCCTCGGTGGCCACCAGCCGGGCATGCGGCAGCCTCGCCTCCCCGTAGGCCTCCAGGTCGATCGAGTGGGACAGGTCGGCGAGGACCAGCTCCACCTCGGCGGGCTCGTAGAGCACGGTGAGCGCGGTGAGGATGGTGTCCAGCGCGTGGTCCAGCTCCTTGCCCGCACCACCGACGACGAGCGCCCCGGGCGCGCCGGCCGAGTCGAGCCACAGGGTGGCCGGCCGGCGGCCGGCCATCTGCCCCAGGGGGATCGACACCCCCACCCGGGCGTCCGCCGACCACCAGCTCGACGGGTCCGCCGGGTCGACGGCCTGGCGCACCTGTGGGAGGTCGTCGCGGGCCGCCCGCTGGCGCGCGTGGTCGACCATGGCGAACACCTCGGCGTGACCGAGCGGGGTGTGCGCCCGGCGCCGGGCGTGCTCGCCCACCAGGGTGACCACCCGCTCGCCGACCCCGGCTGCGGGCCCGTCACCGCCGGGCGGTGGGCAGGGCTCGAAGCGGAACCGCCACGCGCCGGTGCGGTGGGTGTCGACCGTGAAGCCGTCGGCGTCGTGGCGGCAGGTGCGCAGCCCCGGCAGGGCGGCATGGCGGGTCCGGGCCCGTACCGCAGGGTCCCGCAGGACGATTGTGTGGACCCCGCATCGCGGCCCGTTCTCGGCGAGTGGCCCGAGCAGCTCCAGGGCCCGCTCGGTCAGGCCGGTGGGGTAGTCGGCGATCACCAGTAGGCGGTAGGGCTCGATCACCTCACCGAGGTCGAGATGAGCATCGGTGATGCTCGGGTAGCGACCCTGCAAGTGCGTGGCGATGACGTGCTCGACGTGGCGGGTGAGCTCCTCCAGGCACTCCTCGATCTCCTCGGGCGTGACCCGCACGCCACCACAGACCAGCGCCGGATCGAACTCCGCCAGGGCCAGGAAGGGGGCAAAGGTGTCCCCGAGGCCCTTGGGGTCGGCGAGCGCCAGGCGGACCCCACCCGGCGGCACCGCGGCGAGCACCCGGGTGAGGATGCCCTGCACCCCGGCCACGGCGTCGGCCCGCCGGGTACCGGTCTCCACCAGCAGGCCCAGCCCGTCGCGCAGCGACCCGAGCCAAGGGATGGTGGCGTCGGGCAGCTCCTCGTGGACCAGCGCACCGAGCCGGATCCACGGCTGGGGCGCCTCGGCGGGGGCCAGCGAGGCCCACCGGGGGTCGTCCCACGGGGCGCCCGGCACCGGCAGGGCTTGGGCCAGGCGGTCGAGGTCCCGCTGGAGGATCATGGTGCCGATCTCAAAGCTGGCCCGGGCCTCGGTGCCTTCCGCCACCAGCTCGTCCTCGGTCTCGGAGATCAGCCGTTGCCGTGTGCGCTCGGCCTCCTGCTCCATGAGCTCCAGCCGGGCGGCCGCGGCGTTGAGCAGCACCCCGATCTCGGGCAACCGGATGGTCCCGGTGATCCCCCGGGCCAGGCGCAGCTCCTCCTCGAGGCGGGCGATCAGGCGGTCGAAGCCGTCCGGGCGGTCCCGGTCCTCGGTGCCGAGCGTCGCCGGGCGAGACAGCGCGGTCTCGAGCACGTCGGCCTTGCCCTTCCGGGCCGCGAGGTCCCGGGCGTCGCGATACAGCTCGGCCAGGCGCTGCGTGCCCTGCTCGACCGCGGCCTGCTGGGCCCGCCAACGGGCCTCGATCCGCTGCTGCTCCTCGGCCTGGTCCCGCTCGAGGCCGGCCACGTCCGCGTGGAGGGTGTCGAGCAGGTGGGAGGTCCGCTCGAGCAGCTCGTCCACCACCGCAAGCGGGTCGGCGTCGAGCGCACTGGACTCGTCCCCCACCCGCTTGGGGAGTGGGGGGAGCTTCGCGTCGGCGGTGTCCGGTTCGGGCAGGTTGGTGAGCGTGTGGGTCATTCGGACCCGGTCCGATACTGCACGGAGCCGATATCGGCAGATCCGATGGCCGAGCTGAGTGATTGGCGGACCGGTTCAGTCGATCGCGCCGGTCAGCCGATCGCGTCGGTCAGCCGATCGCGCCCGGAACCATCCGGATGTTGATGGGGTACCGGTACCACTCACCCCGGTTGGCGGCGATCGTCGCTTGGATCATGAACACCAAGGAGGCGATCCAGACCACGAAGAACAACACGAAGCCGATGAGCACGAACATCAGGACGAAGCACACCACGTAGGCGATGAACAGCGTGATCTGGAAGTTGAGCGACTCGGCCGAGTGGTGTCGGATGAAGGGGTCTCGCTCGCCGTTGACCAGGTAGATCACGAGCGGGGCCAGGAACCCGGCGAAGATCGCCAGCAGGTGCGACAGCATGGCGAGGGTCTTGGGGTCGCCGCCGGAGCCGGTGGCAGGGGTGGGGGCGGGGCTGGGCCCGGGCTGGGCGGCTTGGCCCCACTGCTGACCGTCCCACCAACGGAGCTGGCCCGTCGGGTCGGGGTACCACCCCGGTGGCGGGTGCTCGGGCGCCGTCTCCATGGACGCGAGGATAGGTGGATCGGCGGGCCGGAGCCGGGCCGGGCCGAGGAACCAGAACGCCCGGTCATCGGTGCGGTGTCGGGCGAACAGCATGATCGAGGTGCCCATGGCCTCGTGGAGCTGGTAGCGACGCCCGGTGGGGCTGTCCGCAGCGGTGACCGACTGGCTCTCCCAGTGGATCAACTCCCTACTGGATGGCGTAGTCGCGATAGCGCGTGGTCGGTGAGAACCCGCCGGTGGTCTTGTCGAGGGTGAAGGCCAGCAGATCCGCGCCAGCGGCCTCGGCCCAGTACGCCCCGGCCTGCCAGGGTGCGACCTTCGCGGCGGTGCCGATGCCGAACGCGGCGAGGACCTCCAGTCTCGTGTAGCGGGCGTGGACCCGCAGTGGCACGTCCGGATGCTCGCCGAGCGCCGGGTGGACTCGCCCGCGCTAGCGCACCTCGATCACCGCGGCCGCGCCCATGCCACCGCCGGCGCACAACGACGCCACCCCGTAGCCGCCGCCCCGCCGGCGCAGCTCGTGCAGCAGGGTCACGAGGATGCGCGCCCCCGAGCAGGCGACGGGATGCCCCAGCCCGACGGCACCGCCGTTCACGTTCACGATCGACGGGTCGAGGTCGAGCACCTTGATGGTGCCCACGGTCATCGACGCGAACGCCTCGTTGATCTCCACCAGGGCGAGGTCGTCCATCGACAACCCGGCCCGAGCCACGGCCCGGGGGATGGCGATCGTGGGCGCCAGCCCGGTGTCCTCCGGTGGCACCCCCACCGCGCACCAGGCCCGCACCACTCCGAGCACCTCCAGCCCGTTGGCCCGGGCGTAGTCACCGTCGGCGAGCACCAGCGCGGCGGAGCCGTCGTTGAGCGACGAGGAGTTCCCGGCCGTGATCGTGCCGTCCGGCACCCCCGAGAGCACCCGCAGCGACGCCAGCTTCTCGAGGGTGGTGTCCCGGCGGGGGTGCTCGTCGGTGTCGAAGATCCGGGTCTCGCCTCCCCAGCCCCGCACCTCCATAGGCACGATCTCCTCGGCGAAGCGGCCGCCGTCGATGGCGGCGATCGCCTTCCGGTGGGAGCCGTAGGACCACTCGTCCTGCTCCTCGCGGGAGACCCCCACCTTGCGGGCGGTGTTCTCCCCCACGGTGATCATCATGTTCATGTTCGGCGCCTCAGGGCGGTCGGGGTGACTCGGCGAGAGCCACTGCTCGGGGACGCCGTAGGGCACCGGCGACTTGCGGTAGGTGACCGGGGCCTGGGTCATCGACTCCACCCCGCCGGCGATCACCACCCGGTCCATGCCGGCCCGGATGCTCGCCGCGGCGGTGGTCACCGCGCTCATGCCGGTGGCGCACTGACGGTTCACCGCCAGCCCGGGGGTGTCGGGCGGCAGCCCCAGGTCGTTGGCCAGGTACCGTGCGATGCAGCCGCCGCCCTGCAGCACCTCGCCGAGGATCAGGTCGTCGACCTCCTCGGCGGGCACGCCCGATCGGGCCAGCGCCTCGGACACGGACGCCTTGCCGATGTCGTAGATCGAGGTGTTCGCCAGCGCCCCCTCGTAGGCGTCGGCGATCGGTGTGCGGGCGGCGGAGACGATGACGGCTTCACCCATGGCCGGCATTCTCATCCCTGACATCTGTGTCAGCAACTGGCACTAGACTCCCGCCCCGTGGGAACCCTGGAGGGCAAGAGCGCGATCGTCACCGGTTCCGGCCGGGGGATCGGGCGGGCCGAGGCCCTGGCACTGGCGGCCGAGGGCGCGGCGGTGATCGTCAACGACGTCGACGCGGACCAGGCCGAGGCGGTGGCGGCCGAGATCGCGGCGGCGGGCGGGCGGGCGTCGGTGAGCACCGAGGACGTCGCCACCTGGGCCGGAGCCGAGGCCGTGGTCGAGCAGGCCCTCGACGAGCACGGCCGCCTCGACGTCCTGGTCAACAACGCCGGCATCCTGCGCGACGCCATGAGCTTCTCGATGACCGAAGCCGACTGGGACGACGTCATCCGGGTCCACCTCAAGGGCCACGCCGCCACCTCTCACTTCGCCGGCGCGCACTGGCGGGCCCGGGCCAAAGCCGGCGAGCAGCCGTCGGGGCGGATCATCAACACCACCAGCGAGTCTGGCCTCTATGGCCTGGCCGGCCAGGTCAACTACGCCACCGCCAAGGCCGGCATCGCGGCCATGACCATCGTACTCGGCCGGGAGCTCCGTAAGTACGGGGTGACCGTCAACGCCATCGCCCCCCGGGCCCGCACCCGCATGACCGAGACGGTGCTGGCGGGCCTCGAGCCCGAGGAAGGCCGCTTCGACGAGTGGGACCCGGCCAACATCGCCCCGGTGGTCGCCTGGCTGGCCGGCGACGACGCCGCCGACGTGAGCGGGCAGGTGTTCGTGGTGTTCGCCAACCGCCTCCACCTCATGGACGGCTGGGACCTGGCCAACACCATCGAGACCGAGGGCCGCTGGACGATCGATGAGTTCCGGGCCCGCAAGGCCGAGCTGTTCGCCGACCGCAGCTCTGGCCTGCCCCGCATGGGCTTCGGATCCTGAGCCAGGTCGTACCGATGACCGAGCTGCTGGTCGACCAGTTGCGGATCATGGCCCGCAGGTACCCCGAGGCGATCGCTTACCACGACCTCGACGGCGACCGATCGATCACCTTCGAGCGCTGGCACACCGACTCGAGCCGCCTGGCCCGGGGACTGATCGCCGCTGGGCTCACCAAGGGCGACCGGGTGGCCATCTACCTGCCCAGCGAGCACATCATCGCCTGGATCATCACCTACGCAGCGGTGCACAAAGCCGGCGCGGTGGCCGTGCCGGCCAACACCCGGCTGACCCCCCGGGAGATCGGCACCATCCTCGGCCACGCCGAGGTCGCCGCCGTGATCACCTGCGAGGCACTCGCCCCGACGCTCGATCAAGCTCGCCCCCAGCTGCCCACCCTGCGCACGACGATCACCGTCGACGGCGGACCCGAGAGCAGTCCCGGCGCCTGCTCGTGGGACGAGGCACTCGACCACGACGGCGACGACATCCAGGTTCCGGTCAGCGAGGGCGACCTGGCCGACATCATGTACACCTCGGGCACCACGGGACTGCCGAAAGGGGTCGCGGTCCGCCACCGCAACGCCGCCCTGCTCCCCAACGGTGAGGTGCCCTGGAGCGGCCATGCCTGGCTGCAGGGCTCGCCGCCGTTCACCTTCGCCGGCATCTCGTTCATCTACAACCCGATGAAGCTCGGGATGTCGTGCCTGTTCCAAGCTCGTTTCGACACCGACCGCTGGCTCGACCACGTGGAACATCACCGCCCCACGGCGACCTTCCTGGTGCCGGCCATGGCCCGTCTGCTCACCACCCATCCCCGCTGGCCTTCCGCCGACCTGTCGAGCCTGACCCTGGTCAGCGTGGGCAGCGCCCCGCTCCCCCCGGAGACGCTGCTGGCGCTGTGCGACCGCCTGCCCGGGGCCACGGTCACCAACAGCTATGGCATGACCGAAGCCGGCCCCGCCTACTGCGCCATGTCCCGCGAGGAGGTGCTCAAGCGCATCGGATCGGTGGGCCAGCCCATGCCACCGATGGAGGTGCGCATCGTGGCGCCCGGCACCGACGACGACCTACCGGCCGGCGAGCACGGTGAGGTGCTGATCCGGATGCCCGGGCGGCACCGCGAGTACTACAAGGACCCCGACGCCACGGCCCATACCTGGGCCGGTGGTTGGCTGCACTCCGGCGACATCGGCTACCTCGACGACGACGGGTTCCTCTACATCGTGGGCCGGATGAAGGAGGTGATCATCCGGGGCGGCCACAACGTGCACGCCACCGACGTCGAGGCCGTGCTCTACGAGCACCCCGGCGTGCTTGAAGCAGCGGTGGTAGGCATCCCCCACGAGGTGCTGGGCGAGGACATCGCTGCGTTCGTCGTGCCCCGCCCCGCCGCCCGGCTCGACCCCGAGGAGGTGAGCGGGTTCTGCGCGAGCCGGCTCGCCGACTACAAGGTCCCCCGCCGGGTGCACGTCATCGACTCGCTCCCCCGCAACGCCACCGGCAAGGTGCTCAAAGCCAAGCTGCTCGACCTGCTCACGACGACCCAGGAGGACCGCTGAATGGCACTCGACGAGCTGAAGGGCCGAGATCTCGGCACGCAGCGGGTGGTGATCGAGCGGGCCCCGGTGCCCGTGTTCGCCCGGGCGGTGACCGACGATCACCCCGCCTACCGGGGCGACAGGGCGCCGGTGCCACCGACGTTCCCGTTCGTGATGGCCTATTGGGGCACCGTGGATGGCGAGGTGGCAGGCCTGCCGATCGGCGAGCTGCGCAAACGAGGGATGATCCTGCACGGCGAGCAGGAGTTCGAGTATCACCGCTGGCCGAAGGTCGGTGACGTCCTCGAAGGGCGCCGCACGATCGCCGACGTCTACGAGCGCGAGACCTCGAGCGCTCGGATGGAGTTCTACGTCATGCAGACCGACTGGCGTGACGCCGAGTCGGGTGAACCGGTCGTGAGCGACCGGTTCACCCTCATCGTGCGAGCCAAGAGGAGCTGACCGTCAGCCGGTCAACCGGGGCGTCGCCACCGCGATGGGAGCCGAGGTGGTCGTGGTGGTCGTGGGCGGCTCGCACACCAGGACCTCCGAGCTGATCACGAACCAGCCGGTCGCGCCGTCGGCGCCGCCACAGAAATACAGCGTGGACACCAGGCCCGCCTGCAGGTGCCATCGATGCACACCCCGATGTGATGGGCGACCTCTCAGCTCCTTGGATGAGGAGGCGCCGCCTCCCAGCGGAGCTCGTCGAGGAACGACGACACCAGGTTGACGGTCGAATGGGGGTTGTCGCCGGCCGCGAGGTGCCCGGCCTTCTCGACCGTCTCCAGCCGGGCGTTCGGGATGAGCGCCGCCACCTCCTCGGCCCCTTGCTGGCTCAGCACATCGCTCGCCGCGCCCCGCAGTACCAGCACCGGGCAGGTGAGGCGGGCCGCGGACTCCTCCACCCCGGCGAGGAAGGTGTCGAGGTTGTCCGCGGGATGGCTCTCGCGGGGCAGCCCCCGGAAGCGCCGGCCGAACCCGTGCTTCCACTCCCAGCGGCCGTCGCTGCGCTGGCGAAGGTTCCGAGTCAGGCTCTCGGGCCGGACGTCCTTGCGCTGCGGGAGGTACTTGGCGATCTCGGCCGCCGCCTCCTCCAGCGAGGCGAACGACTCGTGCGCGGCCATGAAGTCGATGATCTTGCGCACGCCCTCGGGCTCGAGGCGATGGCCCACGTCGATCAGCGCGATCCCCGCGGCCCGGTCGGGGTGGGCGTCGGCGAAGGCGATGGCGCTCAGCCCACCGAGCGACGCGCCCACCAGCGCCACCCGGGACAGCCCGAACTGGTCGAGCAGAGCGGGCAGGGTCGCGGCGATGCCCGACGGGCCGAACCCGTCGACCATCGGGTCCGAGTCCCCGTGGTTGGGGAGGTCGGGGGCGAGCAGGTGGTAGCGGCGCCCGATGGCCGCCCCGAGCTCTTCGTACATGTACGCGGTCTGGCCTCCGCCGTGGAGGCAGAGCACGCCGGGAAGGCCGCCGTGACCCCATTCCAGGTAGTGCACCTGGCGACCTTCGACGATGGTGAACCCGCTGCGACCGGACCTCGGCACGTCGTGGCGCGGCACGTCGTAGTCGTCGGGCACCTGGGCTGCGCTCATGGGCTCATTCAAGCCGCGCCAGATCACTGACGTCCACGTCAGAAATCGTGGCAAGCTGCCCCCATGGACCTGCTGCACTCGCTCACCATCGGTGACGTCCTGCGCGAGCACCGCCGCAGCTACCCACAGCGGATAGCGGTCGTCGACGGCGACGTGCGACTCACCTGGCCACAGCTCGACGATCGGGTCAACCGTCTGGCGAGCACGCTGGCCGCGAGCGGGTTCGCGACGGGCGACCGGATCCTGTGGTTGGGACAGAACTCCTTCCGGGTGCTGGAAGCGCTGTGCGCGGCGGCCAAGCTCGGCGGCGTGCTCTGCCCGGCGAACTGGCGGCAGGCCGCGGCGGAGCTGGCCTTCGTGATCGACGACGTCGATGCGCGCCTGGTCATCTGGCAGGAGCACGAGATCGGCGACGCGGTGCGAGAGGCCCGCCGGCTGGCGGGCGACGGCGACGCTCGATGGGTGCGCCACGACACCGACCCCGGGGACCCCGACAGCTATGAAGCGCTCCTCCAGGAGGGCTCGAAGGAAGACCCGGCGCTCGAGGTCGATCCCGCCTCCGCGGTACTGATGCTCTACACCGCGGCGTTCACCGGCACGCCCAACGGGGCCCTGCTGAGCCATACCGCGGTGTTGGTCCAGGACCTGGTGATGGGCATGATGCAGGAGATCTCGAACGACTACGTGTACCTGAACAGCGGGCCGCTGTTCCACGTCGCCACGTTCATGACCACCATGGCCACCTTCCACTTCGGGGGCACCAACGTGTTCACCCCCCGGGTGGACGCCGAGGAGCTCTGCCGGCTCATCCACGAGGAGCGCTGCACGGGCGCGTTCCTGATGGGGCCGACCATCAAAGAGATCCTCCGGCTCAACGCGGACGGGCGGTACGACCTCAAGAGCCTGCGCACCTTCGCCGGCAAGCCCGAGTGGAACGAGATGATCACCGTCGACACCAGCCCCTGGGCCCGGCGACCGGCCGGCTTCGGCCAGACCGAGGTGATGGGCATGCTGACCCTCAACGCCTGGGGTGGCGACGCGGAGGGCAACTCGGGGCGACCCACCCCGATGACCCAGGTGCGCATCGTGGACCCCGACGGCCATGAGGTGCCCCCCGGTGAAACGGGTGAGATCGTGGCCCGGGGGCCGACGGTGATGAACGGCTACCACAACCGGCCGGAGCTCAACGCCCGGCGCCTGGCAGAGGGCTGGCATCACACCAACGACCTCGGGCGGCGGGAGGCCGATGGGTCGATCACCTTCATCGGCCCGAAGGGCCGGCTCATCAAGTCCGCAGCCGAGAACATCTATCCCGCTGAGGTCGAGTCCTGCATCCAGCAGCACCCGGCCGTGCGCGAGGTGGCGGTGATCGGGGTGCCCGATCCCACCTGGGACCAGAGCGTGAAGGCCGTCGTGGTGCTGCACGAGGGGCAGACCGCCACCGCCGAGGAGATCATCGAGCACTGCCGGGCGCGTATCGCCAGCTACAAGAAGCCCCGCACCGTGGAGTTCGTCGATGCCCTACCCCGACAGGGCTGGGCGATCGACTACGACGCCCTCGACGAGCGCTTCGGTGGTGGCGGCTATCCGGGTGAGGGCCGCTGAGGATCGAACCGGCCCCTCAGCCGGTGGGCTCGTCGCCCAGGAAGACGATCTCCCGGCGAGCGAACCGCCAGCGCCCGCCGTCGAGCACCAGCCGGTCGTGGTAACGGCCGGCCGAGGTGATGGCGAGACCGGTCCCGGCGCGAGCCACGAAGACGTAGTCGGTCACCGCCCGGGCGGTGGCGCCCCCCTCATCGAGGTCGATGAGGGGGTTGGCACACAGGTGCTTGCCCCGCCGCTCGGGTGGTTGACCCTTCTCGATGAACGCCTTGATCGCCGCCCGGCCCCGATGGGTGGTGCCCATGACGTGGAACTCGGCGTCCTCGACGTAGAGGTCCGCCCACTCGTCGAAGCGGCCGTCGTCGCAGAGCTGACAGTAGAGAGCGAGCGTGCGGCGGATGCCTTCTTCGGGGGTCACGTCACGAGTCAACCACGCCCGCGGCGAGCACGCCGGCCCCGTCGAGCAAGCAATCGATCTCCGCTGGGGGACACGGCCGGGCGAAGTGGAAGCCCTGGCCGAGCCGACAGCCGAGCGAGAGCAGTCGTTCGGCGTGCACCGCGCACTCGACCCCTTCGGCCACCACGTCGAGGTCGAGCGCGCCGGCCATGCCGACGATCATGGCCACGATCGACTCCTCCCGGTCGCCGCTACCCAACCGGGACACGAAGCTGCGGTCGACCTTGAGCGTGTCGATCGGGAACCGCCACAAATAGCTGAGCGACGAGTAACCGGTGCCGAAATCGTCGAGGCAGAGCTTCACCCCGATCCGCTTCAAGGCCTCGAGCGAGGTGGCCGCGGCCTCGACGTCTCGCAGGAGGATGGTCTCGGTCAGCTCGATGTGCAGCCCGGCCGGGTCCGCGCCGGCGTGTTGCAAGCAGTCCTCGACCTTCTGGACCAGATCCGGTAGGGGGAGCTGCCGGCCCGAGAGGTTGACCGACACGAACAAGCCGGGCCTGCGCTGTTGCCACGTGGCCAGCCGCTCGCAGGCCTGGGTCAGCAGCCGCTCACCGAGCGGCACGATCAACCCGGTGTCCTCCGCGAGAGGGATGAACTCTTTCGGGGCGAGCAGACCGAGCATGGGGTGGTTCCATCGAGCAAGGGCCTCCAGCCCGACCACCCGACCGGTGGCCAGCTCCACGATGGGCTGGTAGTGCAGCTCGAACTCGTCCCGGTCGATGCCGTAGCGCAACGCGATCTCAAGCTTGCGATGCGACTCCACCCACGCCCGCATCTGCGCGTCGAACACGTCGTAGTCCTGGTCGGGCCGGTCCTTGGCCTGGTAGTAGGCGACATCCGCGTTGCTGACCAGCGTCTCGGCCGTTCCCGCACCGTTGGGTGAGAACGCGATCCCCACGTCTGCGGAGATGAACGCTTCGTCGTCCTCGCCCAGTTGGAACGGGGTCTTCATCGCCTCCACCAGCTTCGAGGCCAGCCACACGGCGTCGCCGACGTCGTCGAGCTCGTCGCTGAACACCACGAACTGATCGCCGCCGAACCGGGCCACCGTGCCTCGCAACCCCACCACGTCGACCAGCCGCTGGGCAGCGACCTTGACCAGCTCGTCGCCCGCGGCGTGACCGAGCGTGTCGGTGACCAGCTTGATCCGGTGCAGACCCACGAAGAGCACCGCCACCGGGCGCCCGTGCAGCCGGGCCCGGTCGAGGGTCGCGGCCAGTTGGGCCATCAGCAGCACCCGGTTGGGGAGGCCGGTGAGCTGGTCGTGGGTGGCCAGGTGCTCGAGCTCCAGCTCGAACGCCTTACGCTCGGAGATGTCGTGGACCATGCCGATGAACAGCCGGCCCGATGCGGTCTCGACGTCGGTCACCGTCAGCTCGACGGGCACCACCTGCCCGTCGGGGCGCCGGACGTGCACCTCGACCGGCCCCATCAGACCCGTGCGCTCGCCGCTCAGGTACTCGCCGAACGCGTGCTCGAAGAGCACCTTCTGGTCGTCGGCGATCAGCACCGACACGTGGCTGCCGATGACCTCGGTGGAGTCGTACCCGCAGATCCGCTCGGCCGCCGCGTTGAACTCGACGATGCGCATCTGTTCGTCGCAGGTGACGATGCCCTCGGCGGCAGCCTCGAGGATCGCCCGGGTGCGGTTGTCGCTCTCTCGCAGCCGGTTGGCCGCATCGACGGTGTCGGTCACATCCGCGACCGTGCCCACCGCCACCACCTCGAACTCACCCCAGTCCCGCATCACCGCGAACCGGGCCCGCACCCACAGGAACGAACCATCGGCCCGCAACAGGCGGAACTCGAACGGGGGAGGCATGATGCCGGTGAGCGATGGAGCGGCGATGTCGAGGGCCTGGGCTCGCTCCAGATCATCCGGGTGGACGAACTCGAGCCAGCGACGACCTTCGGCCTCGGCACGCGGGATCTGCAACATCTCCGCGAGCTGCGGGTTCACGTAGTCGAGCGCGCTGTCGTTGCCGACGATGAAGATGCCGATCGGTGCGTGCTCGGCGAGGAGCCGGAACCTGGCCTCGCTCTGGCGGGCCTCCCGCTCGCGTTCCACCAGCAGACGCTGCGCGTGCACCTGATCGGTGACGTCGAGCGAGATGGCCAGCGCCCCCGCCCCGTTCGGGAGCGGTACGGCATACAGCCGCGACGCCCAGACGCCCCCACGACCCTCGCCTTCGATCTCGTAGACGGCTCCCTCACCGTCGAGGACCTGCCGGAACAGCGACTCCCCGAGCGGGCCGAAGATCGATACCGGCTCACCGACCAGCGCACCGTCACTGAGCCCCAGCCGCCGCAGCCCCTTCCCGAAGGAACGAGTGAAGCGGCCTTCGGCATCGACCGCGAACACGGCGATCCCGATCGTGCTCGCGATCCCTCGCAGCCGCTGGTCGACCTCGCCGCCCGGCTCGGCGAGCGTTTCCAGGGCCATTGAGGTGACCGCGTCCGCGAACTGCAGGCCGGCGTGGTCGTCGAGGCGGCTGACCTGTCGCACGCTCGTGAGGGCCTGATCGCCTGCGTCCCCTGTCACGCACCCTCCAGGTGTCGGGCCCCCAACCGACGAGAGAGCGTACAAGAGGACCGGGCGGTCCGCCTCGGAGCACCCCTCACGTGACGAAGGTCCCCTCGACGCTCCGCCGCCAACCACCGGCCGCGCGGTTGCCGCCGTCGACGTGCAGCGTGGATCCGGTGACGAACGACGAGGCGTCGCTGGCCAGGAAGAGGGCCGCTGCGGCCACATCGTCGACGTGACCCGCGTACGGCAGCGGCGTGCGAACGGGAAGCTCGCCCACCCCGGGTGTCGGGATCACGTCGGGCGCGATGGCGTTCACGCGCACGTGCCGGTCGCCGAGCTCCAAAGCCAGGCTCATCGTGAGGTTGGCCACCGCGGCCTTCATCGCCGCGTACACCGCGAAGCCCGGGGCGGCGCGATGGGCCTCGATCGAGGTGATGTTGATGATCGACCCGCCCCCACCACGGGTGTCCGGGACAGCAGGCGGCAGGTGCGGCACCACCGCCCGGATCATGGTGGTCACGCTGGTGAAGTTCTCGTGCACGAGAGCGTCCTGACCCTTGTCGCTCACGTCGAGGAACGCGGCGGCGAACCCACCGCCCGCGTTGTTGACGAGCACGTCGATCCGGCCTGCGGCTGCGGCCACCTCGTTCACCCACGCACGCACCGGGCCCGGCTCGCGCACGTCGAGCACCCCGGCCCACGCGCGCCGGCCCTCGGCTTCACATCGGGCCGCGACGTCCGTCAGCAGCTCGCCGTTGCGGTCACAGATCGCGAGGTCGGCACCCGCGACGGCGAAGCAGTGCGCGATCGCGGCCCCGATGCCCTGCGCCGCGCCGGTGATCACCGCCACCTTGCCGGCGAGGCTGAACGCACCGGGGCCGAGCACCATGGGGCGACTCTAGAGTGCGCACATGGGATACGACGTGGACGGCAAGCGGGTGCTGGTGACCGGCGCGTCGGCCGGCATCGGCTCGGCCGTGGCTCGAGGGATGGCCGAGCGCGGGGCGATCGTGGGCATCTGCGCCCGGCGGGCGGACCGGCTGGCCGAGGTGCTCGACGACTGCCAGCGCTACTCGCCGCAGTCGCGCAGCTGGGTGGTCGACCTCGCCGATCTCGACAGGGTGTCGTCGTTCGCGCTCGAAGCCGACGACGCCCTCGGCGGCATCGACGTGCTGGTGAACAACGCGGGGATCCCGAAGCGGCGTAAGGTCCAGGCCCTCACCGTGGAGGAGATCGACGCGGTGATGGGCCTCAACTACCTCTCGCCGGTGCGGCTGATCCTGGCCCTGCTCCCCCGGATGCTGGCCCGGGCCGCCGAGGGGCGCGAGCCGGCCCACATCGTGAACATCTCCTCGGTCGCGGCCCGCCTGAGCCCCCCAGGTGAGGCCGCCTACGCGGCCTCGAAGGCCGCGCTGACCGCGTTCTCCGAGTGCCTGGCCGCCGAACTGTGGGATCAGCCGGTCGACGTGCACCTGATCAACCCGGGCGTGATCGACACCGAGCTGTTCGAGCTGCCCGGCAACGACCCGCTGCTCGCCACGGACATCGAGCCGTTGCCCCCGGCGCTGGTGGCGGACCTGCTCGTCGAGCAGCTCGATCGGGGCGCGTTCGAGCTGTACGTGCCGGAGTGGTTCCGCGACCTGTTCGCGGTGAAGGCCGGCGACATCGAGGGCTTCATCGCCGGGGCCGCCGAGTACCAGCGGCAGCGGGAGGCCGAGGCCGGCGCCGAGGCCGGCATCGGAGCCACACCAGAAACCTGACGCTGGTGTCATGCTAGGTTCGCCGGCGATGGCAGCCACGGCGGTGCCGCAGACCTGGCGCTACCTCGACCTCGGCCGACAGGGCCCGTACGAGAACGCCTCGGTGATGCCGGTGCTCGCCCGCTCCGTGGCCGAGGGCTCGGGCCCGATCGCGCAGACCAGCGTGTGGGGAAGCACCCATCTCAACGTGGGCTGGTTCGACGACGTGGATGCCACGCTCGATCTCGAGCGCTGCCGCGAGCTCGGCGTGTCGGTCGTGCGCCGCCAGCTCTACGGCGGCGGCACAGCGTTCTACGACGCGGGATGCGCGGCGATGTGGGGGTTCCTGCTCCCGAAGGACCCGAACGATCGGGCCGACCTCGACGCGCTGCTGGAGCGCTTCCAACCCGTCCTGCTCGATGCGCTCGAACGCATCGGCCTCGGGGAGGTGGGCTTCGAGGGCTCCAGCGACCTGCGCTGGCACGGTCGCAAGCTGGGCGCGCTCACCGCCCAGGACGTCATGGTGTGCACGTCGGTGGGCGGGTTCCTGAACCTGGCCAAGCCCGACATCGACCTGTACCTGCAGGTGGTGCGCATCCCCGACGAGAAGTTCAAGGACAAAGCGGTCAAGGACATGCGCGAGTACGTGTGCACCGCGGAGGAAGTGGCCGGCCATCCCGTCACCTACGAGGACTTCCGCGACGCGCTGCTCGGCGCGCTCGCGGATGCCGGCATCCGCCTCGAACCGGGGGGCCTCACCGAAGGCGAGCAGTACGGGCTGTCGAAGATCTCCGCCCGGGTGGGCAGCGACGACGCCATCCGCCGGGTGTCCTCGAGCCGGTTCCGGGAGTCCGCTCCCGCGGGGGCGCGGGTGGGCTTCGGCAACCACAAGGGACGCAAGCTCTGCCGAGCAGGCGTGGCGCTCGACGAGCGGGGTGTCATCGTGGCGGCGATGATGGCTGGCGACATGCACGTCTCCCCCGGCGACGTGATGGACCGGGTGGCTGCCGCGCTGGTGGGCGCCGAGTCGAACGACACCACCGGGCTGCGGGAACGGATCGCGAGGGTGTTCGAGTCCGGCGACGTGCACCAGGCCGATGAAGCCATGGGCGTCACCACCGACGACCTGCTGGCCGCGCTGCGCAAGGCGATCGAGGACGCCGAGGCGCCAGGATGAACGTCGGCGGGGCGACGGTGCTGGTGACCGGGGCCTCCTCTGGTATCGGCGCCGCCCTGGCCGTGATGCTCGCCGACCGGGGAGCCACCGTCGGCCTCGTGGCCAGACGCGAGGACCGGCTCCGAGCGGTGCTGGATCGCTGCCGGCTCTCCTCACCCCGCTCCCAGATGTGGGTGGCCGACCTCGCGGATGTCGAGGGAGCAGTGGCGGTGCTCGACGAGTCGTGGGAGGCCTTCGACGGCCTCGACGTGCTGGTCAACAACGCCGCCATCCCCAAGCGCCGCGACGTGCGGACACTCAGCCCCGGGGAGCTCGACGAGGTGATGCGGGTGAACTTCACCACCCCGGCCCGGCTGTCCCTGGCGGTGCTGCCCCGGATGCTCGAGCGCGACCGGGGCCTGATCGTGAACGTCTCGAGCGCCGGCGGGCGGATCGGCATCCCCCACGAGGCGGCCTACTGCGCGTCGAAGTTCGCTCTGTGCGGGTGGAGCGAGGCGATGGCCATGGACCTCGCCGGCACCGGGGTACGGGTGCGGCTCATCATCCCCGGGGCGATCGCCACCGAGATCTGGGAGCGGCCCGACAACGAGCCGTCGTTCTACCGGGGACCGTTCGAGCCACCGGAGACGGTGGCCGCGGGCATCATCGACGCCTTCGACAGCGACCGCTTCGAGCACTACCTGCCCGGAGACATGAAGGCCGTGGTGGAGTTCAAGACCACCGACATCGACACCTACCTCACCGGCGCGGCCGCCGTCGCGGCGGCCGAAGCCCGCGCGGCCACCGAAGCCAGCCCCGGGGGGACGGACCAGCCGTGAAGGCACTGGTGTTCATGACCGACCCCGAGCCTGTGCCGCCGCCACCGGCGGGCACCCCCCGGCTGGTGCGACACCTGGCCACCACCCCGATGAAGATCGAGGAGGTTCCCGACCCGGTGCTGCTGGCCGACGACTGGCTGGTGCTCCGGACCCGCTTGGCCGGCATCTGCGGGTCGGACACCAAACAGGTGCTCATGGACTTCGACGACGCGGGCGACAATCCCATGACCGCATTCATCTCCTTCCCCCAGGTGCTGGGGCACGAGGTGGTGGCCGACGTGGTGGAGGTCGGCCCCGCGGTGGGCGACGTCGCGGTGGGTCAGCGGGTGGTGCTCAACCCGTGGCTGTCGTGCGCGCCCCGAGGCATCGACCCGCCCTGCCCCGCGTGCGCAGCCGGCGACTACAGCGCCTGCTGGAGCTTCCTCGACGGTCGTCTGGCGCCGGGTATCCACAGCGGCAACTCCCGGGACGCCACCGGTGGGTTCGCCGAGTACCTCCCGGCGCACCGGTTGATGGTGGTGCCGGTGCCCGATGGCGTGCCCGACGAGGTGGCCGTGCTGGCCGACCCGTTCTCCGTGTCGTTGCACGCCATCTGCCGCAACCCTCCACCCGACGGCGGTCGCGCCGTTGTGTACGGCGCGGGTGCGCTGGGCACCACCGCGACCGCCATCCTGCGGGCGTTGCATCCCACGGTGGAGGTGGCCACCATCGCCCGCTGGCCGGCGCAGGCTGCGCTGGCCGCCCGTCTCGGGGCCACCGTGTTCGACCCCGAGCCTCGCCACGAGCTGATCGAGGCGCTCGCCGGGTGGTCGGGGGCGCCGGTCCGGCGCCCCTGGGAGGGCCTGCCGGTGCTGTACCCGGGCCACATCGACTGCGTCTACGACACCGTCGGCGCACCCGAGACGGTCGAGGTCGGCATCCGGGTCCTGGCGCACGGGGGCAAGCTGGTGCAGCTGGGCGTGTCGTCGCCGGCTCGCTTCGAGTGGACCCCGTGGTACTTCAACGAGCTGCAGCTCGTCGGCTCCAACGCCTTCGGCGTGGAGGAGCTCGAGGGCCGCCGCCGGCACGCCATCGCCCACTACCTCGACCTGGTCGCAGCCGGCCGCATCGACCTGTCGGGCATGCTGACTCACCGGTTCCGGCTCGACCAGTGGCGCGACGCGTTCCGGACCCTCATCGATCAGGGCTCGACCGGGGCCATCAAGGTGGCCTTCGACTTCCGGTGAGCGCGCTCCCGGCGAGCCTGCCCACGCTGGAGGAGCTGCTCGGACACTGGCCTCAGGGCCGCAGCCTCGGCGCCCGGTTGGCCGGCGGGTTGCGGGCCCGGGGGGTCCGACGGGGGGACCGGGTCGCCTGGCAGCTACCCAACGACGATCGGGTGATCGCGCTCTACCGGGCATGCTGGCGGCTGGGCGCCGTGGCTGTGCCGCTCCATCACCGGGTGGGTCCCGCCGAGCTCGCCGGGGTGCTCGCCGAGGTCGGGCCGGCGGTGGTGCTCGCCTCGTGGGACGAGCTCGACGCCCTGGCCTCCTCGAGCGAGCCCTACACGGGCCTCGACGCGGACCTCGAGGACGATGCGGTGGTGCTGTTCACCGCCGGGTCCACTGGCGCACCGAAGGGGGTGCGACACACCCACCGCTCCCTCGCCTACAAGGCCCGATCGATGGTGGAAGTTCACGGCCTGCGCCCCGAGGACGTGGTGCTGATGCCGGCACCGCTCGCACACATCTCCGGCCTGCTGAACGGTGTGCTGGTGCCGGGGGCGGCGGGCATGGCCAGCGTGCTGATGCCCCAGTGGTCCCCGCAGGAGGCGCTCGATCTGATCGAGCGGCACCGGGTGTCGTTCATGGTCGGCCCACCCACCTTCTTCGTGGACCTCATGGAGTCACCCGCGTTTCGCCCTGCCGCGGTGGCTTCTCTCCGGCTGGTCTCCTCGGGCGGAGCGGGGGTGGCGCCGGCGTTCGTGGACCGGGCGACCGAGCAGTTGGGCGCCGTGGTGAAACGCTCCTACGGCTCGACCGAAGCACCCACCGTCGCCACCTCGGTAGAGGGGGACGATCCGGCCCTGGTGCGGGTGCACGACGGCCATCCCGTGGGTCAGGCGGAGCTGCGCCTCGACGACGGAGGGCAGCTGCTGGTGCGCGGCCCCGAGCTGTTCGCCGGGTACCTGTCGCCGCAGCAGACCCGAGCGGCCATGGTCGACGGCGGATGGTTCCAGACCGGCGACCTGGCCGTGATCAGCGCCGACGGGTGGCTCACGATCACCGGTCGCCTCAAAGCGCTGATCATCCGCGGCGGGGAGAACATCTCGATCGCGGAGGTGGAGCGAATCCTCGAGGAGCATCCGGCGGTGAGGCGAGCCGCGGTGCTCGGTGAACCCGACGAGCGCCTCGGCGAACGGGTCGTCGCCGTGGTGGTGGCACCGGGTGGATTCGACCTCGAGGAGTGCCGCGGCTGGTTCGCACGCCGGGGAGTGGCCCGGTTCAAGACCCCCGAGCGGGTGGTGGTGGTCGATGAGCTGCCGGTGAGCGCGACCGGCAAGCTCGACCGGGCGGCGCTGCGCAGCTTGCTCAGCGGATGACGGCCTGCACCTCCACCACCCGCACCGGCACGCTCGACGAACGCTCCAACACCCCCAGATCCCCCGCCTCACCCGTGCTCGCCACCCAACCCACCGCAT